>QMLW01000110.1 GCA_003646935.1 Deltaproteobacteria bacterium | reverse complement strand
ATAACCCCCTCGGTCATGCTTGAGAGCATGGCCTCGATCTCGTTTCTCTGTCGCATGACCGTATCGATACGGTCGCGAAGCTGGACGGCCATCTGATTTATTGCATCGGAGAGGCTGCCTATTTCATCCGATTGAGCAACCTGGGACCTGGCTTGAAAGTTACCGCTGGCTATGGATTCAGCAGTCCTTTTGATCGGGTCAATAGGACGGGTAATCCTACGGGAGATTGCCAGGCTCAAAATGGCAGCGAATACCGCTATGATGAGGCCCACCAGCGCTATTTCGTTCTGGATATTGCGGATAAGGGCGTCTATGGCAGTCACGGGAATGGAGGCGCGAACAACTGCGAGGATCCGGTGATTCACCTTGATGGGTACTCCCACGTACATCATGTTCTTTTCAAGGGTTTGGCTGTACCGTATGGACATGCCGAAGGGAGTGTTCAGCGCCTGGATAAATTCGGGCCGGTCCACGTGGGTATCCATGCGGGCGGGATCCTCCTCGGAATCACCCGCGACCTTCCCCGAGGGAAGTATAACAGTGAACCGGGTAGAAGTTACCTTTCCGATATCCTTACACAGGAGATCAATGGTTTTTTCATCGAGCGGATCGAGATATCTCAGAACCTGGCTCTCGAAAAGCCGCGCTTGCACCTTAAGATCTGAGGCAGTTTGCTCAAGGAAGAATTCTTTAAGCGAATCAGAGGCATACCACGTGACCACAATCAACGATATGACGGTGATCAGAAGAAAAGATGGATAAAGGTGCCAGAGTAGCCGTTTCTTCTTAGTCATGGTTAACTCTTGAATCGGTACCCGACGCCACGAACCGTTTCTATATATTTGCCGGCAGGCCCCAGTTTCCTTCGAAGCCCCACAATCTGGACATCCACTGAACGATCGGTGACATAGTAATCTTCGCCGCGAACCTCATCAACGATCTGGGTGCGGGTGAAGACCCACCCCGGCCTCCTTGCGAGATAGTTAAGGATGCCGAATTCGGTAAAGGTCAGCTGTACTGGATCACCGTTCACTATTACCTCGCGGCGACCTGGATGGATTACGAGGTCGTGGATTTGAATAACTGAGGTTTTATCTTGGGATGCTTTTTCCTTTCTGCGTAGAACCGCTTTCACTCTCGCGATCAAGATCCTGGGGCTGAAAGGCTTGGTGATATAATCGTCAGCACCCAGCTCTAAGCCGGTTACGATGTCCGCCTCCTCGCCTTTAGCCGTTAACATGACGATGGGGATGTTTTTGGTATCGGGATCATTTTTCAGTTCTCTTGTTACTTCAATTCCATCTATACCCGGCAGCATGAGGTCTAAAACAATAAGCTCAGGGGTTCCCGATCGCACGCAGCTCAACGCCTCCTCTCCGGATGCCGCACCGGTAACATGATAGCCCTCCCTTGAGAGCTTGAATTTCAATAGCTCTAAGATATCTTCCTCATCGTCTACCACGAGGATCTTTTCTTTAGACATGTTGTCATGCTCGCAAAGGGGATATCCATTCAACATTATTAGTTTATTATAAAAATGTTAGCACTGCATGCGAATTGTGTAAAGATTTTGTTGCCACAGCCGCGTATGCTAGGATAAAGGGGATTATAGACATAAAGAGGTCAAATGGAGTTGAAGGTTGAAAAGAAGAGGGTGCTCTTTATTTGCACCCACAATTCGGCGCGATCTCAGATGGCGGAGGGATTTTTAAACGCCCTTTACCCCAATCGTTACGAGGCCTATAGCGCGGGAACAGAGCTATCTGCGGTGAACCCTGTAGCAGTTCAGGTCATGGCGGAAGTACGCCCTGGCGGCACAGGGCACGATTTTGATAACGTGGTACATATATTTGGCTGTTTTGAAAAGATATTCATAGAACGGCCCGAATGAGTTTCTCAATGGATTTCTTGGATGTCTTGAGGGAAAGGCCTATTATTGCGGCCTTTCGAGATGTGAAAAGCCTGAAGATCGAGGAACTCGATCGTATCGGCGTCCTCTTCATTCTGGGCGGGACGATCTTCGATCTTCCCGATATTATCGACAAGGCCGTCACCTCCGGGAAGCTTGTATTCGTTGATATTGACCTCATCAAGGGAGTGGGAAAAGATGCACCGGGAATTCAATACCTCGCAAGGGAGATCCACGTGCACGGCATTATCACCACGAGAAGCAATCTCATAAAGAGCGCCCAGAAGGAGAAGATGATATCGGTTCAGCGCATCTTCGTGCTCGATTCGGAATCACTCACAGGGGGGCTCAATGTCATCGAGAAGTCAACGCCCGATGCTGTTGAGATCCTTCCGGGCCTTATCCTCCCGAAGATCATGGATAGGATAAGAGAGAGGGTATCGGTGCCCGTTATCGCCGGGGGATTGATCACTAAATGCGAGGAGATCCAGGAGATCCTCTCCTCAGGCGCCATTGGGGTGTCCACCACCACATCAAGCCTTTTTGCCTTTCAAGCACCTTCCTTATTATCTTCTCCATGAACATCGCTGCTTAATTTTTTATATAATACGATTATGTGCTGTCCCTATTATACTCCTGAAAATGACTTTATTGTATAATGATTTCCTTTCTGTAGCGGCGGAGCCTGCAGGAGGCAGACAAGCCGCGTTCTATAAAATCGCGGTGCGATTTTATAAGCGATTTTATAGCTTGACAATTGCGCCGTCCGATGTAATAAAAAATCATATAAAAGGTCAAAGGATCAAGGGCTTGAGAACAAGGAGAAAGCCCTGATAGATGAAACCCCAGCGAGGGGATGTCCTCTATCAGGGCTTTTTTATCGGCGACCATAGCCAGGCACAAGCAAGATTCAAGTATTTTTAGATTCACGTGTTAAAGTCGTCCACTAATGAATATTTAATAAAAGTGGCATTTAAGTGCTATCAGAGCATATGAGAAAGCCCTCGGAAGTAAAGGTAGTGATCATCGGCGGAGGTATTGTCGGCACCTCCCTGGCATATGAACTCGCGAAGTATCAGCTTGAGGCAGTGCTCATCGAAAAGGAGGCCGAGCTTTCCTTTGGTGTTTCAAAGTCAAATAGCGGAATCGTTCACACCGGATTTCAGGATGACCCCAGCTCTCTCAAGGCACAACTCGCCGTTCGGGGCAATCAGCTCTACCGGGAAATGGCAAAGCTGCTTGATTTCCCGTTCATCCCAACGGGTGAGCTGGTAGTTGCCTTCCCTGGAGAGAGGGAGCAGATTGAACATATCAGGGAAAATGGTGAGAGATTGGGGATCCCTCGCCTTGAGATCGTAGAAGGAGCGTGGATTCGAGAACATGAACCCAATCTTTCCACCGAGATCGAATGCGCCCTTCTCGGCCCAACCGCGGCGGTCATCAATCCCTATGAGGTTATCTATGCTATGGCGGAAAACGCAGCTTCTAATGGTGTTACGATCAATTGTAGCAATGAGGTAACCGCACTGGAGCGGGAGTCCGACTGTTGGGCAGTGAGGACGTCGGAATCCGAATACAAGGCCCACTATGTCATTAATGCCGCAGGGTTGTCAGCTGATACCATATCACAGATGGCCGGAATACCTGCACCGCGAATCATACCGTGGAAAGGAGAGGAGTTCATCCTCGACAGGCACGCGGATAGGCTCACGCAGAGCATTATCTTCCCCGTTCCCCAGAAGGAAACAAAGGGCATACTCGTCATACCAACGGTGGACGGAAACACCATGATCGGTCCCACCGCGGAGGAAATTGATGACAAGGACGATATCACCACGAGCGAGGCGGGCAAAAAGAAGGTGCTCAGGAGTATACAAAGGATCGTACCTTGTGTACGGGAAGACCAGATAATTGCGTCATTTTCCGGGCTCAGGCCGGCTATAGCCGAGAATGAGTTCTACATTCGTGAGGAACGAGACGGGTTCGTGAATATCGTGGGGATCAAATCCCCGGGCCTCACGGCTGCCCCTGCTATTGCCGAGTATGTAGTGCAAATGCTCGCTAAAAAGATGAAACTGTCCCCGAGGAAAGGATATATCGCAACCAGGAGCGCGATACCCCGATTTCGCCACCTGAGCAGCGATGAAAGGAACCGGCTCATCAGAGAGGATCCCGGGTACGGAGAGGTGGTCTGTCGATGTGAGCTCGTCACCAAGAGCGAGATTCGAGAGGCCATCAAACGGGGTGCCCGTACCCTGGATGGCGTCAAATTCCGAACCCGCAGTCAGATGGGGCGGTGTCATGGGGCGTTTTGCACCATGAAGATTATGGAAATCATGGCAGAAGAGCTGGGAGTAACCTATGATCAGATCACGAAAAGGGGAAGGGGATCGGAGCTAGTGATGGAGAGCCATGAACTCAAGGCGTTATGATTGTATCGTGGTGGGTGGAGGGCCTGCCGGAATGGCTGCTGCCGTGGGAGCGGCAGAAGGAGGTCTAAAGAAGATCCTGATCCTTGAGCGGTTGCCGAGGCTTGGGGGTATCCTCAACCAGTGCATCCACCTGGGATTCGGGCTAACCTACTTCAAAGAGGAGATGACGGGTACCGAGTACGCTGCACGCTACAAAAAGATGGTCTACGAGAGGGACATCGAGGCGAGGACGTCGTGTTTTGTCCACACGATTACACCCCAAAAGGAGATCACCTTCGTTTGCGCTGACGGCGAGTACACAGTCTCCGCAAAGCACATCGTGATGGCCACCGGGTGCCGGGAGAGAACTCGAGAGATGCTGACTGTTCCAGGAACCCGCCCGGCAGGCATATTTACCGCAGGCTTGGCCCAGGAGATGGTGAATATCTATGGGGTCATGCCCGGGAAAGAGGTGGTAGTGATCGGGTCAGGCGATATCGGCTTGATCATGGCACGGCGGATGACCCTGGAGGGGGCCACGGTCCACGCGGTGCTGGAGATACTGGATCACCTCTCGGGGCTGATCAGAAACAAGGTTCAGTGTCTGGATGATTTCGGCATCCCCCTCTACCTCCAGCATGAGCCGCTGGAGATAATCGGGAGAGACAGGGTAGAGGCAATACGGTACAGGAACAACCAAACCGGGGAGCACAAGATCCTCCCGTGCGATACGGTGCTGTTCTCCGTAGGGCTCATACCGGAGCAGGACCTTTTGATAGATGCGGGCATAGAACCTGGAAACGGGATACATTTAGTAGGGAATGCCGATTACATCCACGACTATGTGGATGCGGTAACCAGGGAAGCGGAAAAGCTTGGAAGGTTATTAGCATAAGGGAATGTCAACTATTTATCATGGCGAAAGAGAGCACGAAAAAGTTTATCTGCATCATCTGCCCACAATGCTGTGAGTTGGAAACGGACGGAACAGAGGTCAAGGGAGCGAAGTGCAAGAGGGGGAAGGAGTTTGCCCTTCAGGAGGTGGTCTTACCTTTGAGAGTCATTACGACTACGATACGAGGTGAGGCAAAAGAAGCGAGGAGGATGATTCCAGTCAAGACGGCCTGCCCCCTCCCCCTTGAGGATATCCCTCAAATCATGCGCTACATTAAAGGGGTCAGGATCTCAGAGATCCCCGCTCTTGGGTCTCGAATAAACGTGGGGGGATACTCCAAACCCATAGAGTTAATCGTCACAGGTGAATAAGAAGAGAACAAATTAGCCCCTCATGGCTCGGTCTTATATTGACAAGAAGGCGATGCTATTCTATTGTTCAAGATATCCATGTGATGACTTTTAAGCCTTCAGATTACAGGGAAAGGGGGTGAAAACCGCAAGAGATTGATGACAAGTTGTTTGTGGTTGGCTAAGGGAGGAATCTGTTAGGAAGGAGGTGGTTGAGGACAACAAAATCATTATCTTTTAAAAGTGACGATGTCACGAGAAAGGAGATCGAAATGAGAAAGACAATTGTGGCCACAATAATCTTCACCGTCCTTTCAATGGTGCTGCTTCTGACCACCTTTGCGGCGGTAGCACAAGCTGCGGACAAAGTCGGCTGGGTCGGTCCCGTTTACAAGGAGTTATCCGACAGCCTTAAGAAGGGGTTCAAGGCATACTATAAGAAGACCTATGGTAAGGATGTGGATATCACCTTTGTGCGGCCCGGCGGATGGCCGGTCTGCGTGGACAAGATACGAGCATGGCGTGGCAAACCGGATGCCGACATATTCCTGGGCGCAGGCGCTCCAGCGCATGAACTCTTACTAAAAGAGGGACTGCTTGTCCCTTACAGGCCAAAGAATTGGGATAAGGTTCCGGCGGAATGGCACGGCATGAAGGTAAAGGATACAAACGATTATTGGACCTGCTTCGCGCCCTGGATCGTAACCAATCTGTATAATGAGAAGATCTTGAAAAAGCTCAGGCTTCCCCCGCCAAAAACGTGGCACGATCTGCTCAACCCCATCTACAGGGAATCCATTGTCCATACCCTCCCATATGCCTCAGGCACCATGCATGAAACCGTTGAAATCCTCCTCCAGGCATTCGGAGAAAAGGAAGCGTGGGCATATCTCAGATCATTGGCGGCGCAGTTGGCGCGCTTTTCCACCGGCAGCACGGATACGACTCAATTGGTGGCCCGTGGCGAAATTCCCATCGGTGTTGCGCAGCCGCAAATGAATGCCATGGCTGCACGAAAAGACGGCTATCCCGTGCGTGATTTGCTCCCGGAAAAAACGATTCTGGTTCCGGAGGCGGTGGCCTTGCTGAAGGGCGCGCCCAACGAAGCAACCGGGAAGATCTTTCT
>QMLW01000109.1 GCA_003646935.1 Deltaproteobacteria bacterium | reverse complement strand
TCGCTCTCCATTACCTCCTGGGGAGAACCATCAGCGATCTTTCTTCCGAAGTTCAGCGCAATCACTCGATTCGCTACCCTGAATAGCTCCCTGAGCCTGTGTTCCACCATGATGATCGTAAACCCTTCTTCGTGAAGCCTTTCGATGATCGGTAGGGTACTGGCCACCTCGGACATGGACATACCGGAGAAGAGCTCATCGAGGATGAGCAGTTCCGAGCGAAGCGCGAGACAGCGTGCGAGCTCGAGGCGTTTCAGATAGCCATGGGGAAGGCTGGAGGCCACCTTGTAGGGCACGTAGGAATCCCGCTCAAAGCCCACCTCCTCCAAAAGATCAATGGCCACATCGTCCCTCTCGCCGTACTTCCCTCCCCTCAGCTTCTTTACTCGGGGAGAGTACAGGGGAATGATGAGGTTTTTAAAGGCGGGGAGCTGGTAGAATGGTTTCACCAGTTGAAAGGTCCGTGCCACACCCAGATCTGCTATCTTGTAAGGCATCTTCCCGGTTATGTCGGACCCCTTGAAGATCACCCTCCCGGAATCGGGCGCTACAAATCCCGTGATCAGGTTGACTAGCGTGGTCTTGCCTGAGCCGTTGGGCCCGATAATGCCCAGAAGCTCTCCCTTTCGCACCGAAAGGCTCAGCTTATCCACCGCGAGCAGACCGCCGAAGCTCTTGCATATATCCACAACGGATAAGGTGGCTTGATCGTCGGTGCTATCCAACTTTGACCGTCCTCTCGAATTGGTGGTACTTTCTTTGGATGTAGTGAAAGATCCCCTCGGGAAGGCCCACTATACAGATGATGAGGATCGCGGAGTAGAAGACCACACGCAGTGTCCCAAAGGCCCTGAGGGCCTCGGAGAGAGGGACCAGGATAAAGGCGCCTAAGGCGGGCCCGGCAAAGGTGCCCACGCCGCCGAGTACCGCGCAGGTAAGCGGCAGTATTGAGTAGTCCAATGCAAAGGCAGGCATGCCCACGAACTGGTAGTAGTGCGTCATAAAGGCCCCGGAGAACGCGCCGGCAAGGCCGGCGATGAACACCGCCTGCGCCTTGAATTTGTAGATATTGATCGCCCCGCTCATGACCGCCAGATCGTTATCCCTGATCCCCTGGAGCACCAGTCCGTAGTCCTCGTTGATCAGCCTGCGGAAGGTGAAAAGGCCCACCAATACCGCGAGTACCGGTACATAGAGCTCGAACCATAGATGGGGAAGGGGGGAGAGGCTGCTCAGGCCTTCGTTACCGCCCAGGATCTTGCTCGCTTCGATAAACCGGGTCAAAAGGAGCGGCAGCGTGAGCGTGACGATTGCAAAGTACACCCCACGGAGCCTGAGCACCGGCAAAAGGAGGAGGGCACAGAAGAGCGCCCCGCCTACGGTGCCGCAGGGTATCGTGAGGAAATAGGGCCAGCCAAGGGTGTGGTTCAAAAAACCGGTTATATAGGCGCCCGCGCCGAAAAATAACGACTGCCCTAGTGATACCAAGCCCACGGAGGCCATCAAGTCCCAACTCAGGGCGAGAAGTCCTATGGAGCAGGTGATAACCAGTACCTTCACCCAGTATAATCCCACGACCCCTTTCAGGAGTGGAAAGCTGAGCAACACGATGACCGGCACCACCCTTGGCAGAAGCAGGTAGAGCATCTCCCTGTTCGATGTGAGCGCAAATATATCCTCACATCGAGCCTTGATGCCCCGATCCAGTCTTTCCTTTCGGTATTGAACCGCCACCTTAGACCCTCTCCTCCAGCTCCTTGAACTTGCCGAACAGGCCCGAGGGTTTTATGGTCAGCACCAATACGATCGCGGCCAGGTACACCACCATCATCCACTCCGCCGAGAGGTACATGCTCGTGATGATCTGGGCATATCCCAGGATAAGGCTCGCCACGAGGATTCCAGGAACGCTCTCCAGCCCACCAACGATGCCCACCGCCACCGCGATCAGCAGGACGTCATAGCCCATGTTGATGGAGATGATTCCCAGCGGAAGAATCGCAATGGCAGCGACGGCTCCCAATGCACAACCAAAGGCAAGGCTGAGCGCGGCGGTCCAATCGGATTCTATTCCCAGGGAAATAGCGGTGCGCTCGTTCTGGGCTATGCCCCTGAAGGCCCACCCAATCCTCGTGTGATGCGTGAACACGTAGAGGAATAGGACTAAGGCTAAACCGATGGCGATGATAAAAAGGCGCTGGTAGTCTACCGGTACCCCGGCGATAAACACCATGCCCTTTTTAAAGTAGGGCAGGGTGAACTCGTAGGTGACAAAGCCCTTCCACCGGAAAAATTCCAGCATGCCGACACCAAGGGCAAAGGTGGCGATCACCTCGGAGAGCACGATTCCCCTGACTCGCAAAAGGATTATCCAGTATACGAGAAACCCGAGGACCCCGACAATGACAATGGAGATGAATATGGCCAGCACAAATGGCAGTCCAATGAGCTTCAGCAGCATCCACGTGAGGTACCCGCTGAGCAGATAGAAACCGCCATAGGCGAAGTTTGCCACACCGCTTATGCCAAAGGTAAGGCTAAAGCCTATGGCGATCAGGGCCAGGATTACGCTGTTTACCAGGCCATATACGAGAATGCTGCTTACCATCCCTTGACCGTAGACGAGGAGCGATCTCCGCTCTCAAGATCGCTCCTTTTAATCTGGATTTATTATTTCATATAGGGAGGAAGTTGAATCTTATCCTCTCCAACGAGCTCCGGGAAGACCGGCACCCTGATCCCTGGTTTCCTCCACTGAAACGCGCAGCCCAAGGCGGCCTCATTTGGATCGAGGCCGTAGACTACCTGATGATCCTTGGCGAACTTAATCCTCCCGACGACCCCGTTCATATCCGTCTTCTCAAGGGCATCAACGATGGCATCCGGATCAAGGCTCCCGGCGCGCGTGATGGCATCGGCCATGATGTAGACCGCGTCATAGCTCGGTCCTGGACCGTGCCCGGAAAGTTGTATCCGCGCCTTCTCTCCCCATCTCTTGCCGAAGTTCTCATTGAATTCCACCGATTTCGGCACTGCCTTAACGGCAATCGGACCGATCTCAAAGAGGAAATTCACCATACCATCCACTTCGCCCTCGAAGACATCCCAGGCATCACCCGGGGCAACGGGGCTGATAAAGCCACACAGCAGGGCCGGAATCTTCATAGCGCGGGCCTGCTTGAGCAAGATACCGCTCTGCGGCATATCGAATATAGGCACGATCACCTGTGACTTCTTGGCCCTCACCTTGATGAGGGAGGAGGAGAAGTCGCTTGCACCAAGAGGATAGGCATCGAACCCACCGACCTCCCAGTTATTTTTATCGTACCATGCCTTCAGGCCCTTGCCCGTTGCCTGGGCCCACAGGGTATCCTGTACCACGAGGTAGGCCTTATTGAAACCGAACTCTTTGGAAAGAAACCCCATGGTTCCCTGGAGATACTTCACCAGGTAGATCGCGTTGAGGCAGTTCCTGAAACAGTACTTATACTTGTCATATCCCTGCAGGATCTTTTTCTGATATGCCGGGGTCATGGCGATTGAGCAGATGTAGGGTAGCCTGTATTTGGAAATGAGGTCCATGGAGGCCATCAATATCTCGGAACGAAAGGCGCCCAGCACGATGGCGTGGGGCTTTTTCTCCAGGATGAGCTTCTCGACTGCCGTAAGTGCATCATGTACCGGTATGCCCGGCTCATGTTCCCTGGTGTCGATAGAGTATGCCTCCAGTGGGCGCTTTTCACCGCCCACCAGCACGCCTCCCTTGGCGTTGATCTCCTCAACCGCCATCTGGATGGCCATCCACCCATCCCTTCCCTCGATTGAGCCGAGGGCGGTAGGCACTCCGAAGACGATCGGGCTCCCGGCCGCGTATACGCTCCCACCGAATAACAACGCCAGTGAGAGCAAGAATACCATTGCCTTCCCCAGAAATAAGAATTTCGTCCCTCTCGTTTCCATGGTTATCCCTCCTGTTTTAGTATTGGTTATTAATGACACGTATGGATACTCTCCCCGCCGGAGGCTTTCTCCAGCGTATCGTACGCGCTCGAGCGGAGATATAGACCCAAAGGTGGTAACATGTGGTTAGGGCGTTCTCGCTCCATAGAGCATAATGCACGGGCTCATATCAACGAGTGATTTGCCGCTCAAGGCCAAGATGTTGCTATGGACCTCCGAATGAAATCTGACAGCGGTATATAGCGCTCTCGTATGTGCTAATAAAGCCAGGAGACATGGACGCCTTGTGATTTATGTTGCTGAGCAAGTAGGTTAGATTACCGGCGGTGTGTTGTCAATAAAATTTAACTTCGCGAGCCTTATGTAGACACTGAAGTTTAGCGATAAAATAAGGAAAAAGAGGTTGACAGATGAAAAGTGATCATTGACGAGGATAAAAGGAAGCTAAATCCTTCACCCATTTTTCAAAATCCGCTTTCAAGTGCTGCCAATTCAAGGGCTTTATCATCTTGAGAGGGGGCTCACTTTCAGCATCGGCAAAATAGACAAGGCTTCTTACTACATGGCCTATATCCCTATTTTTGTATTTTTTACCATAGAGTTGCAAGTAGTCCTTGAGTGGGCGAGCATGCCTTATCAGATAGCGGAAGAGGATTTCCGGATCTCCGAGTTTCTCTATAAACCAATCAAGATCCATGGATGAGCGATGCCCTAACTGAAGCGCAGCTGCGGTTCCGCCGGCGAGGTAAAAATCGCTATGAGCCAGTGCCTTTCCCAGGTAAGCGATGACTTCCCTCTGGGCATCGTTTAATATGTCAACGTGAATCTCGGGTGTTCCAGACATCAGGTCTTTCCATTGCATCTTTTAACCATCTTTTTCTTTTTTTAGGGGATATTCCATACATAAGGGCCCAGTAGTTTAATTCTCGGGGGGGTAATGCGTGTTTGCCCTTTGTTTCTAAATAGGAGAGAATTTCTGTCTTAGAATATGTTTTTTGGAGCCAGATCATAGCCTTCCACGATCCCATCTCCATGATCCGACCGATGATCAGGGTGGCATGGTGCCCAATATCGATGTTGTGGGGTTCATATTCCCAGAAAAGGGGAAAGAGAAATCCGGGAATTACGGCATCCTTTCTGGGATTTCTCTTTATCTTTTTGTCCATGGGGATAAAAAATTATTACAATTAATTTATGGGGTAGGATACTAATAGAGACAATTTTAGGTCAAGAAAAGATTACTATATACGTTGCGACAGCTACCATGCTTCATCTTTATTACGAGACCTTGTCGCCGGGGAGGGGATCGCCGTCAAAGGTGGTGATGCACAGGCGATCGAAATCACCGCCTGAGAGGACCATACCCTCTGATGTGCCGAAGCTCATCTTCCGGGGCTTGAGGTTGGCCACCACTATCACCTTCTTGCCGATTAATTTTGTTGGTTCGGGGTAGGCGGAGCTGATGCCCGCGAATATCTGACGAAGGCGACCCTCGCCGATATCCACCATCAACCGCACGAGCTTTTTCGCCCCCTCCACAGGGCCTGCCTCGCGGATAACGCCCACCCTCAAGTCGACCTTTGAGAAATCCTCGATGGTGATCTCCTCGCCGATGGGCTCAATAGCCTCTCGGGGCTTTCCCCTTTCGTGGATTTTACCTGAAGGGGCTTCCCCTGCCTTCTGGATCCTTGCCCATGTGTCTCGAAGGGTGGCCGTGCGGTTGAAGACCAGTTTTTGGGGAGATGAATAACCATGATCGACATAGAAGTACCCGAGCCGCTCAAACTGGTATCTGCTTCCGGGTGTGGCATTCTGAAGGCTCGGTTCAACACGACAGGCGGTCAATGTCTGTAAGGAGTTGGGATTTAAATAGGACTTGAAATCGGTTTCATCGTCGCGTGTGGGATTTGCAGTGGTGAACAGGTGCTCATATAGACGAACGTCGGCGTGGAGCGAGTGGGCCGCGGAGACCCAGTGGAGCGTTGCCCTGACCTTTCGTCCATCCGGCGCGTCACCGCCTCGCGTTTCAGGATCATATGTACAGTGAAGCTCGAGTATTTCGCCTGTTCTCTCATCCTTGACCACATCCACGCACTTTATGAAATATGCATACCGCAGACGCACCTCTCTGCCGGGGGCAAGCCGGTAGAACTTCTTGGGGGGATTTTCTCGAAAATCGTCCTGCTCGATGTAGAGCACACGTGAGAAGGGGACCTTTCGGATACCCATACTGGGATCCTCGGGATTGTTGAGGGCATCGAGTTCCTCCACCTTGTCCTCCGGATAGTTGGTGAGCACGACCTTGAGCGGACGGAGCACCGCCATCACCCGAGGGGCCCTCTTGTTTAAATCCTCACGCAGGCAGTGCTCGAGGAGCGCAATATCCACCATGCTCTCTTTCTTGGCCAGGCCGATGCGCTCGCAGAAGTCCCTGATGGACTCCGGCGTGTAGCCTCGCCTCCGTAAGCCCGATATGGTGGGCATCCGTGGATCATCCCATCCGCTGACATGCCCCCCTTCAACTAATTCGAGAAGCATTCGCTTGCTCATCACGGTGTAGCTAAGGTTGAGGCGCGCGAACTCTATCTGCTGGGAATGGTAGATACCCAACTCCTCGATGAACCAGTCATAGAGGGGCCGATGATCCTCGAATTCCAGGGTACAGAGCGAATGGGTGATGCGCTCGATGGAATCCGACTGACCATGGGTAAAATCGTAGGTCGGGTAGATGCAC
>QMLW01000108.1 GCA_003646935.1 Deltaproteobacteria bacterium | reverse complement strand
GTTTGAGATACATGTTGATCTGTCGGTAGTGGTAGTAGTACATCTCTCGTTGCTCGCGGTACTGTCTGGGTGCAAACTTCTCAATGCGGTTTATCACCACCTGGAGATCATCATCGGGCTCATGGCCCTTACTCTGACTCCGGGGCTTAAAGATATTCCAGCTCATTCCTGCTCACAGTCCGCCTTGTTACGCCCAATGCCAATTAAGGATAGTGACCTGAAATCATCCCCTTGTCAAGGATTTCTCAATCTCAATTTAATATCGAGCACAGGGCTCCCCTCGATGGCATCGAGCCCTGAGACGTAGAGTGTTGTTTCTCTAATGGTAATCAACCGAACATCCTGGATGGCGATCTTGGAGGGCCTATGGGGTGTGCGCGAGGCGAAGACCCCCACCTCTTTTCCATCGAGGCGCCTGCGAAAGATCGATTTCACGGATGCTACCTTGTGGAGGTAATACACGATAGTGAGGAACTCCTCTTCCTCTAGCTTATACATGAATCGTCTCTGGGTGGGGAGCAGATCGATGCAGGAGATCTCCTGGAGGCCTGTGTGGCCGAGCCCCTCCTTCTCCTCTTCCCGGAGCGTTGTTCGTACCACGCCGATCGGGTACACCTTCAATGGCGCTGCGACTCCATACAGGCAGGTACTACAGACCGGCCTCCCATCAATGGGAATGACGCGGCTGACTTCAACCCGCTTTCCACACTGAGAGCAGGTGAGAAAATCCCTTTTCATGCTGTTTCCTGGGTTCTCAAATGCAAGCTCCATTGCTTACTGGCGTATGTTCTGGAGGGAAATCTCACAGGGCCTATCCGGATAGCAGGAGATATGAGAGGCAGCATGGATTTGATGGATCCCTACGTCTTTGGGGTAATGCATTTCTTGGACCACGCAATGAGCTCCTCGAATGAGGTGCCTTTTTCGAAGACCTTCATAACTCCCATATCCCTTAGAGAGGCGATGTCGGCCTCATCCAGAATCCCGCCGGCTGTTACGGTAATATAAGCGCTGTCCTCCTGTTTAAGGAGTCTTTGTATTTCCCCAAATGCCTGAATGTCTGCCCCTGGCAGCACGGTAATGCCGATATGATCCACTGATTCCTGCAGGGCCGATCGGATGATCGCTTCCGGTTCCTGCAGTTCCGTGTAGATCACCTCGAACCCCGCTTCACTGAAGCTCCTCGCCAAGGCTAGCTGGGCCTCTTTATGGCCCTCTCCGAGTTTCCCAAGGAGAATACGGATTTTCCTCTCACCCATCTAGCAAACCCCCCTGATTGTACATACTCCAGATGTCCTTATCACAGGCGGTAGTCCCCGAAGCTAGCTATTCCGGGGACCGACCTTGGGATTCCTTCCTCACGATGGCGATAATTTCGAGTATCTCCTCGAGATAGGCATCTGGAGCACTGATATAACCCCATCCCTTCTGGGTTTGGTAAAGGCCGTCATAGGCAGTATCGTAATATGACGTGATGAGATGGGGCACGTTTCTCTCGTTGAGTATGGAGTCCAGGAGCCGGGCCTCGATCTCATGTTCCAGGGTTGCAACCTTTTTATAATCCTCCTTCATGTCCTCTGCCACGGCTTAGCTAGGGTCTAAGACGAGAAGGCCATAATCCACTCCTGCCTCGGAGAGGGGATGGAGGAAAACATGGAGTAAAATCGGCCCGACTCCATTACCTACGGTATTCGAGGGAAAAAAACAAGTGTATTTCGCTTTACATCCCCGTGCCAAATATTGTAAAGGTGAACTGGAAATCGGGAGGTTTGCATCGTTCATCCCGGCGCTATTCACTTTTTTATGCCGCATAAGTAAACCACGTCCTGCATGGGTGTGGTCAGAGTTCTTTGGCTATGCCTGGAGATACAATAAGGGAGCCTTGGAGAACTGGAGTATTGGAATGGAAACAGATGATTATGCTACGTTTCTTTTACCTTTCTAGCATTGTTCCATTACTCCATTATTCCATCATTCCAAAAACACTGAAATGACAGGACAACGAATCTTTATCTTTTACCCGGACTGCTATTTTTATGGTAGTCATAGGATGGTATGCATATGATACGATGTAGTTTTTGTAATAAGGAGATAGAAATAACGGGCACGGTCACACGTAGTGATACCTGCCCCCATTGCGGGCGCGATCTCCGGTGCTGCGTGCAATGCAAATTCTACGATCCCGGATCATATAACGAGTGTAAGGAGGTCTCAGCCGAGAGGGTAATGGACAAGGAGCGGGCCAATTTTTGCGATTATTTCATTATCAAGGGAGCAAGGGAGAGTGTGTCCGGGAAAGAGGCACTAGCGAGACAGTCATTGGATAACCTCTTTAAAAAGAAGTAGCATGATGCCCCCACGATCACGCAACGGCTAACTTCTCCGCTGGTACTGCCATGAGGGTGACGAGCGCCGCAGCCGCCTGTGTTTCGCGGTCTTCTCTTACATCATAGACCTTGGATTCGGCCACGATGATCTGTTTGCCTTGGCTCATTACCCTGGAACGACAGCGCAGCGCATTGCCGAAAGCGGGTTTTAGGAAATTGATCTTAAACTCAATCGTCAGTATTCGGAACTCCTCGGAAACCACCGTAAAGGCTGCGTAACCGGCGGTGTGGTCTGCCATGGTAGCCATAAGCCCGGCGTGAATAAAGTTGTCTTGCGTTCTATGGTTTTCTCCGATCAGAACGCGTGATTCGAACAAGCCCCTCTTTACGCGCACGGCCTCCAAGCCGCAATGCTTGATGAATCCACGACGATAATCCTTTGCTAGAAACTCAAGCCTCTCTCGGGAAAGCGAAGTACGCACCGTTGCACCTCTATTGCGTTTTGATACTACATGGCGATGAGAGAACTTCTCAGCGTTAGCTCATAGTACAGAAATGACGCTGGCTGATCAATCCTTTTGTCACCCGGCCGCCGTTCGTGCGCCCTGCCTCCCGCGTCTAGCCCGCAGGAAAGCCCAAAATGGGAGGAGGGTGATGATGGATTTTGACGTGTTCTTTTTTTGCGCGGGATCTCATGCCCCGCGCGAGATTCCAACGTGGTTTACCCTGTTGCTCGGGCAAAAGAAGGCTCTATGGTGCATGCCTGGATGTGCGGATTATCCTTGATTCAGGATAGCCGATTATCTAAGATAGGGGGTACATTTCACAGGGAAGGGCTACCGTGGATAACCTGATCATGATACTTCGCTCATTTAGCGAGGGCGAAGAGGATTCTACCTTCACCGAGAGTTTTACTCAACTTCTCAGGGATAAGGTAATGTGCAATGTGCCGGGCATGTACGAGCACGGGCTCATGTTGCAGAACAACAAGGTGGTCTTCCCCTCTTCGTGGGGGCCTATCTATTCTGGTTTGCGGGAAATCGGGTTCTTTGAACGGTTTATTCCCGTCGAGTACGGGGGGACCAAGACGAGCGAGGAGAACATCTATTTTATCATGGAGCTGTTGGGCTACACCTGCCCGAGCATGGGAATTATATTCGTTGCTCATAGTCGTGCTGTGGACCTCATCCTCGCAGGAGAGGACGAGTCGCAGAAGGAGCGGTTCCTCTCCAGATTACGGGAGGGGGAGTTCGGCGCTATTGCCATGACCGAGGAAAAGGCCGGTACCGATGCAAGCGCTATTGAATTCACCGCCAGGCCCGTCGGGGATCACTATGTGTTTAACGGGGAGAAGATCTTCATCTCCAATGCAGGTCTCGCCGACATTTACACAATCCTGGTGAATACAAAGGGCAGGAGAGCGGCCAGGTCGCTGAGCGTCTTTGCCGTTGACGGTAGTATAGAGGGATTCAGGGTGGTACTGTTGCCTGAAAAGGACGGGCTGAAGCTCCTTCCGACGGGGAGGCTCATCTACAAGGATTGTATGGTTCCGAGGGAGAATCTCGTGGGTGATGAGGGCAGGGGCTTGCTCCTGGCCCTTGATGCAATAGACAGGGGGCGGATATTGCTTGCTGGCATCTCCTGCGGCCTTGCCTGTCGAATCTTGGATGAGCTCTTCGCTTACTCCCGCAAGAGGGTTCAATTCGATCGACCCCTTACCAGCAGCCAGGACATCGCCTTTAAGATGGCCGATATGTATACCCAGATCAACGCGGCACGGGGCTTGTGCTTCTATGCCCTGAAACAGGCACACACCCCGTACTACAGGAGTGCCTCATCTCAGGCCAAGCTTTTTGCTACGCAGATGGTGATGTCGGTGGCTCAATTGGGGCTGATGATCATGGGCGGCAGGAGCTACTTCAAGGACAATATCATCGGGATATTCAGTGCGGACGCGAGGGGTATGGAGTATCTGGAGGGAACTTCGAGCATTCAGAAGATGATTATCTCAAGGGAGCTCTTTAAGAGCTATACCTAGTATCCTGTCCTAGAAATACCTTTCATAATTTTCACACTTGTTATACTTAATGCAATATATATCGTTAGAAAAATATTTTTTATCCGAAATTCGAATATAGAAATCCGAAACAAATCCGAATGTCAAACGACCGAAATCCAAAAGATTTTTAGGATATTTGAATTTTGAAATTGTTTAGGATTTCGGATTTCGTGCTTATGATTTTATGCACATACTAATTAGAGAAAAACGGTGTAAAGATTTCTTTAAGTCATCATTGGGATATAACACTAAATGAGGGTCAGAGAGTACATTGTGACCCATTGGGCCCTTCCGCAGTAACGATTTTTGGTCTCATGGGTGGGAAAATCCTTTTGACATCTCCTGGCAAATCTGCTATGGGGTGCCAGATCACAGGGTTCTCGAATCCACAAGGTTAAAAACGCAAACTTGTATCAGAAACCATAACCAGGGGGTTCACGTATGAACTATGCGCGACTGATTAGCATTGCTATAGTCTTCAGTCTTTTCCTTATCCCAAGCGCACCTCTTACGAGCCAGGCCTACGAAGATACCCAGTGCTTTCAATGCCATACCAGCGCCAAGAAATTGATTGAGGCAACCCGGGAGATTGCCAAAATGAGGCCGGCACTGAAGTCTTCAGAAATAGAAGGTGAGGGGTGAGGCGGCGCTGTGGAGCCGTTGGCTCCGCACGAGAAGATCTTCGTTGACAGCGAGATTCTAGACGATGAAAACCACGGCGAGCTTGCCTGCCACGAATGCCACGGCGGTAATCCTGATGACCCTAACTGGAAGACCGCACACAAGGGGGTTGTTAAGGATCCCACCTATCCCGATGCAACCACGGCCTGTGGGGATTGCCACGATGAGATCAATGAGCATTATCAAAAGAGTCTTCATGTAAGCCTCAGGCCCTATAGGCTAATTATCGAAAAAAGGGCAAATCCCGAGGCAATCATTAGCAAGAAGGTAGCTGGCGCTATGAATAACCACTGTTTTCAATGCCACAGCAGCTGCGGACAGTGTCATATCAGCAGGCCAGATTCGGTAGAAGGTGGATTTCTGGACGGTCATTTGTTTCAAAGAAAACCCCCTATGGAAGAGGTTTGTACCGCTTGTCACGGGAGCCGTGTTCACAAAGAGTATTTTGGTGAGCAAGAGGGGACCCTGCCAAGCATTCATAGGAAAAAATACATGAAATGCGATAAGTGCCATACCGGTGAAGAGATGCACGGCGATGGAAAGGAATACGCTAACCGCTACGAGGTAGAAAACGGGCCTAAATGCATAGCTTGTCATGAGAAGATCTATGACAAGGAGGCGAAGAATGTAATAACACATAGGATTCATAAGGATAAGGCAAGTTGTCATGTCTGCCATTCCCAGCCGTATAATAATTGCTCTACCTGCCATGTGGGAAAGGACAAACAGGGACTCGCCTTCTACAAGACAGAGTCTTCATGGTTTGATTTCAAGATCGGACTCAATCCTATACAATCGGAGAAGAGGCCTGAAAAATTCGTCACGGTGCGGCATAACCCTGTTGATCCAAAATTATTCGATTTTTACGAAAAAAAAGCATTAAGGTCATTTAATGCATTGCCTACCTGGAAGCTGTCTACACCTCATAATATCCAGCTGAAGACGCCGCAGAATGCGAGCTGCAACGCATGTCACGGAAACGAGTCTCTGTTCCTGCTGGACAAGGACGTGGTGGACAAGGAAAAAGAGGCGAACAAGGGGGTTATTGTTCCCGCCAATTTGATCCCGAGAAAGCAAAAATGGCAGCCCAAATAGGAGTTGCCGGTTACTCACGATAACATAAGATAGGTGAAACCCTCATGAAAGGAGGTGAGGCAAACGATAGGGATAGACAAGGCATGTATCGTGTGAGAGATATCGTGGTTCATATATTAAACAATAGGGAATACAATGCAAACAATAAAGGAGAGTAATAAATGAAAAGAAAAAGTCTATTAATATTGGTTATGCTGATGATTAGTGCCGTCTTTGCCCTCCAAGGCTCTCTGGCATTGGCAGAGGATATGACTGCCAAAGATCTAGTAGCCGAGGCAAAGAAAAATATCACTACGATCGCTGTGTCGGAGGCCAAGGCCTTGTTTGATAAGGGTGATGTTATATTCCTCGATTGCCGTGAGCCAAAGGAATATAAGTCAGGACACATACCGGGAGCAATAAATATCCCCAGGGGTCTCCTTGAGTTCAAGATTGGCAAGAAGATCTCTGATAAGAATACGCCGGTTGTAATGTATTGCAAGTCTGGTGGCCGTGCCTCCCTTGCATGCTGTAGCATTCAAAGGATGGGTTATAAG
>QMLW01000107.1 GCA_003646935.1 Deltaproteobacteria bacterium | reverse complement strand
ACACTGTGGCCTAGCCTCAACACTGCACGAGGGTCACCCCGGCCATAAGATTGTGAGGGAACCCGGAAGGTTACGGGGAAAATCGGCATTGGAACTCGCGAAATACGCGAACTCCGATCACCTGCTCGAGGCATCAATCGGCATGGCGGCGGTCAACTCCCTCATAGATATCGATGAGACACGGTGTGTTGAGCAAAATGCACTTCATATCCTAGCTGATCAGGGCATGGGCAAGGACATCGCCATTGTGGGCCATTTCCCGTGGATTCCAAGGCTTAGGAAATACGCCCGAAAGCTCTTCGTCATAGAACAACGGCCTCGAGAAGGAGACCTGCCCGCCGAGGCATCTGAGGAAATCCTTCCAAAGGTAGACGTGGTGGGGCTCACAGGAACTGCCTTCACGAATCACACGATCGAAAGGCTCCTTGAGCTCAGCAGGGATAAATTCGTGGTTCTTATTGGACCCACAAGCCCCCTCACGCCTGTACTATTCGACTATGGTGTGGATGTCATAGGCGGTTCCAAGGTGGTTGATCACGAAAAGGCGATCCGTTCCATAAGTGAAGGTGCTACCTTTCGGCAGGTCAAGGGAGTGCGACACCTCAATATGTGTAAGGACAAAAAGGCAATGTTGAGGCCTTAGAGAATCACTCAAAGCCATGAAAACCCCGTTTCACTTTACGAGAAACGGGGTTTTCATACACAAGAGGATGATTGGCCTTTTGCTACCAGCCAAGGGTTATCTGGGCAACATAGCGCCTGTCCTCTCTCTGGCCTGCGTAGGCGCCAACCTCCTCGGAGTAGGTGGCAAAATCGAACCGCAACACCCAGAGATCAAGGGTGGCGCCCGCGCTGAGATATCCCTGATTAAGGCCTGCCCGCACTGCCAAGAACTTGAGAAATCTCAACTCTGCACCGAGATGAATCCTCTTGGAGATATCATCATCCTCCTCGATGGCACCGGTAAGGTCTTTGTAGTCCAGTGCGCCAACAAGGCCGAATGCGGAAAAGGACTTTTCTATGCTTAGCCCGAGGTTTGCCTGGGTCTTGACGTCTTTGGCATCGCCCATATCCATCTCCGGAATATTCTGCACGACCAATGCCACGTTGGTGTCGAACACCGGAACAAAGCCTAGCTCATAGATCACACCAAGGTCCGCGGAAAATCCCGATCCAGAGTACAAGTCATCCTCAAGCCTGTCTCCAAAATCCGGGTCTGCGATGTCTGTCGCGGTGTAGATCTGGCTCAGGCTCTCCCTCTGAAGGAATTTCAGTGAGGCACCCGCATGGAGTCCTGTAAGGGGGAGCTCTAGACCAAATCCGCCAAGCGCCCCATAATCCAGGATCATATCCACATGCGCCTCCGGCCACACGGGATTGCGGATGTCCGCGTCAACCCTTCCCTGACCTATGCCACCAATTATCACACCCGCGCCTGCAACGTTGAATCCCACATGGGGAAAGAGGCCTATTCTCGCATGCTGGTGTTCACCTACATATTCCTCAAGCAGATCGGCGACTTCTCCCGTATCATCGAGATCTGCATCCTGGGTATCCTGCACCAGGTCGATGCTCTTTTCTGAGACCTCGATTAAGGGATTAAGGATACCGAGCTGAAAGGAGGATATCTTGGATAGGCCCGCGGGATTGTAAAAGAGGGCGTTTTCATCATCGGCCACCGCTGTGAATGCATCGCCCATCCCGAGCGGCCTTACTCCCCTGTAGAGCCTGGGGTATTGCTTAGCCATGATGTCGTACCCTGTGCCGAACACGAAAAGGGCCATGATCGCAAAACCTACCATCCCTCTCACAAAGTATCTATCGAAACGTTTCACTGTGCTCCCTCCTTTTTATGATGAGAGACTACCAAGGTAGTTCTGAAGCTCTGACTGGGTTATTGAGTCATCTCCATTAGGATCTACATCCTGGGTAAACTCATCAAAGCTTTCAGAGAGATCATTCTCTTGCCCGGCCTCGATGCCCGTGATACTGGCGATGGAATCCACTGCGTTTCCGATGTTCTCGATATCATCTGAAAGATCATCCAGCCTCTCGGTGGTCGCTTCATCGGTGAGGTCTATGACCTGACCCTCATAAGTTTCACCAAGCCCATCCTCTGTGAGCTCGACCGTATCTGTCTCGGGCAAATCTTGATCCTGAGCTACAATATCCGCTATGGTCATGGCTGCGTGGTTCAGGCTCAGAAGGCCCAGTTGCACGGTCTGATCGTCCGTGGGATTGGGGATCTCCTCCAGGGCATTGATTGCGTTCTCCAGGTTTGCGAGTATCTCATCTATATCGGCCACATTAATTTCACCCGATAAACTGCCGAGGACGTTGCCTACCATATCAATGCTACCAGGATTCTCTTCTTCAATGAGCTGGTCAATGGTGGTAAGGAGATTGAAGGTGTCGAGCCCTACCAAACCCGCATACGCGTTGCTGAGATACTGCAGGATCAAGGGATCGCCGGGATACTCCGCTTTGAGCTGCAAAAGCAGATCCCTCGCCCTTGCATACTCCCTGTCATCGATAGCGATCCGGGCCTCTTCGATCCGCGCCTCATATGAGGAATCATCCGCGAGCCATTCAAGGGAATTCTCCTCGCAGCTTGTAATGGCTATGATGGCAAAGCATAGAAGAAGTAGCCCGCAGACTGCCCACATGAGCCCTTTTGTTTTCCTTTTTGAAAGAATTGTTCTCGTCATAGGAGCCCTCCTTTCGTAGACGAATTAAAAACCAGAGATACCAGTATAGTAACAAGTTTCATATGTGTCAATTCAAAAGGTCGTTGAGGCAGCTTTATTGTGTCTTCCCCCTCATAGCAGGTGTACAGGAGACAGCCGTAACTGGCCCTGGGGGTTACCGTTGCATTCCTAGCCCATGTAACTAGCGCTTGCGGAGTCCGACTCCCAGGCCGTTACCTTGGCGACATCGATATGCTTGTCGTTAAGCCTGGTGCGTAGTTCCTTGAATATATAGGCGGCAATATTTTCCGAGGAAGGGTTTTGATCCTTGAAGGCAGGAAGTTCATTTAAAAATGAATGATCGAGTTTTTCCAGTATGCCATTCGTGATAGCTCTGAGCTCTTGAAAATCAATCAACAATCCCTCATCGTTTAAGCCCTCTCCTTTGAGCGTTACCTCTACCTTCCAGTTATGCCCATGGAGTTGCTCGCATTTCCCACCGAAGTTTCTGAGCTGGTGGGCCGCAGCGAAATGCGTCATCACCGTTACCTCGTACATGGACTCTGCCTCTCCTTGAGCATCCCGCTACTTCTTCTTGCCCTTGTAAGGCTTTCCGCAGATGTTGCACCGTCCCTTGATGATAATTCCTATGCAGTTCCCGTCGCTACAGGGGATTCTGTTCTTGAGATCAAAATCACCATCTTCGCCAGCCTCGCTCTCGTTGCCTTCCGAGACGGAACCGCCTTCCACTAGGGCCCCGCAGTAGAGACAATATTTGCTCTCTTGGGGAATAACCATCTCACACTCTGGACAAGGAATACCTGGTATATCCTTATTGCAATGCGGGCATCTCATATCGTGTCCCTCGTTTACCTTAGTACGTACTCCATCGCTGGAATGAGCCGCAGTGTATTTGCTTCTACCGCTACTCGATGTGACGGTCAATTGTTCTTTTCTAATTCATCATTGCCTTGTTGTCAATCATTGCTAGCTTGAGCAGGCGATAATGGCCTATTATTTCATTGACAAAAAAAGATTTTTTGAAATAATAGAAGGGTTGTGGCGGTGTAGCTCAGGCGGTTAGAGCATACGGCTCATATCCGTAGTGTCCGGGGTTCGAGTCCCTGCACCGCCACCAGCAAACATACCACAATTGACAAATTGCTTTTTTGCATTAGCTTTAGTCAGTTTGAGCATGTATCTTCAGCATTTCACTAAAGAGCAACTAGGCATTGTAAGCGAGGCACTCGATATCGCGGAGGATATGACCAGCAATTACTATCAGTTGTCCATGACGCAATGGAAAAGACATCCCTTTGACCTGAAGACGCTCAAGCAGCTATTTGGCGAAGATATCAGAGATGATGCCTTTGCTTTATTAAAGAAATATAGAAGGAGTGAGCTCGGAGAAGCAGAACCGATCCCTAAGGGCCGTGAATTTTATATCATATGTCTTCAAGACCACCACATTATACGTGCCCTCAAGAGGGACCACGAATTGAAGCTGCTTCCCCTTTTGGCGTATGTGCTCACGCACGAATTGGTGCATATCGTGAGATTCTGTACCTATAAAGAGAGGTTCGACGTAACTGAGGAGGTCAGGCGATCAAGGGAGGAGCAGGTCGTACACCAAACGACCTATGAGATACTCAAAGAACTATCATTGCCCAATCTCTCTCATATTCTGAGCTATTATACGCCCAGTAGAATGAATATTGACATCTGTATGTTCTGATCGCGATCTTGCTCGGTAAACGGAGGATAAACATGCCTATTTATGAATATAGATGCAGCGGATGTGGCCATATCAATGAGGTATGGCAAAAATTTTCAGATCCGCCTTTGGCTAAATGTGAGGTATGTGGTGGTCCTGTGAAGAAGATCATCTCACACAATACCTTTCACTTAAAAGGGACCGGCTGGTATGTAACCGATTACGCGTCGAAGGGAACCAAGACGGCGAAAACGGAACACAAGAAACCCTCAAAAAAAGAGGAGAGCAAGAAAGAACCAGTCAAGGATTCGGCTAAAGAGGCCTCAGACTAAACACGGATAAACCATTGAACATCTCAAACAAAGTCAATTACATAGTTATGCAATGAAATATCGATACAGCGGGAGAACACACGATAGGCTAATAGATAGACTGGAGAGAAAGGAAAAAAAAGAATCCATTAGAAGAGATAGATTCTTTAAATTTAAACTCTCGGAAATCCACAATAAGGTCTCTCAAGCCCTGCTGCTGAACAAGATAATCGAGACCGAAAATCCCCAAGCGATCTCTGATCTCATTATGCAGGGCCTCAACAAGGCCTATAAAACAAGCGAATTCGATTTTAAATACTTCATCGCCCCTATCAGAAATGTCGTCCCCCGCCCAAATCCGTACTCGCTTTATCTCACCCAGTACCTCCTAGAAGTAATGATCGATAATCCCAATGTAATAGACATATATGGGACTGACCTCGAAATCTACAAGCTCATTGACGGTATCATCAGTCAGATCAATGAGAGATTTGAGCGCGCTGAACAGGAGGTCTTTAAGCAACTCTCCCACAACAAATCGCTTATCCCAGGATCACGGGATTACGAGATCGCACTCGAGCAGCTGTTCAGCAAGAAGATAGGCGCAGGCGAGAGGTCTCCGAAATAGGTGCAAATACCTCCCGCTCCCTTAGTCATGCCCCTTTTCATCCTCAGGTGATTGCTCCCTTTTCCTGCCGGGGTGCCGTATCTCCTCGATGGTCTCCTCCAAGGTCTGAATATCCTCCACCCTGCACACCCTCACGTCGGGATACTCATCGTTGATAATCCGTTGTGTGATCTTACCGGGGCCGAAGATAAATATCCTCTCAATCTTGTTTTCCTCAACCATTTTTCGAATCGTCTGTGCCCACAAAACAGGGTGATCGAGCTGATTTACCAGCTCGGTTTTTACTTCATCTGGGCGTGTAATGACCTTAGGATTGACGAGATCATCCGTCAACGTATTCGATATTATCGGTATCTGGGCAGGTTTAAAGGAAAAATCGCCTTCCTCAATATATGCCTGTAATCGTTCGCTGGCGGGATTCATGAACGGGGTATGCCAGGGGCCCAACACGGGCACGTCTATAACCCGAAACTCAGAGTCCTTGAGCAATTGCTTGCTCGCGCTTATGTTTTTGTTCGTTCCCCCGAATACATTCTGCTTGGAGGAGTTGTAGAGCGCTATATGGAGAACCTCTCTACCCCCATAGAAACTGATATTCCTGACGTCCTCCTGTGTGAGTGGTCTGCGTTTGTTGATAATCGCCACCAAACCACCATCGATATCCTTGGCGCGGGAAACCATGATATGCTCGCGTTGGTTGACCAGTTGCAGCCCTGTATCGTAATTGATGACACCTGCTGCGGTAAGCGCCGCGTACTCCCCGAAACTGTGTCCGGCCATCAGCTCGGGCTTCACGGTAAGCTCCTCGTCCTTCACTCGTTCCCGAAACGCGCAAAAGGCAGCCCACGATGTGATGTAGGTGGCGATCTGAACCTGCTTATCCAGCTGCGTTTTGAGCCCCCTCTTAATGCCAAGCTCATCCATGTCTTCCTTGAAGAATATATGGCTACGGCTGACCATATCGCGTACCTTATCGGGTATCTTGCCGAATATAACCTTCTCAAACTCCTTGTTCAGGATCCTGTTCGCCCTGTAGAAGACAAAGGCGGCGATCTCGAAATGATCGTAGAAATCCTGACCCATTCCGAGGTATTGAGAGCCCTGCCCTGGAAAGATATATGCGGTCTTAGGCTGCACCACAGATTACCTCATGATTTGATTTGCTTCCACTAATCGACCCTATGGGATCGTACGATCTTTGCTTATTACCATAACCACCCCATCAAACACAACTATCAAATGCTATCCCAAAATCCGAGATTGATTTTATGCAAATTGGTGTGTCTTGGCGTTTCAGCCTGAAAAAACAATCTATAGATCAAAAATATATATCACCTTTAATGCATTTGGCCCATCTCTTTATTT
>QMLW01000106.1 GCA_003646935.1 Deltaproteobacteria bacterium | reverse complement strand
TGTATAATCAACTCAAATAACGACCGCCATTGCCCGATTTATTTTCATCGGCTTGCCCAATGATAACGTTATCACAAAAGAAAGGAGAGCTGTACAAGCTTTTATACCATAATGACACCACGTATCAGATTCGCTAAATCATCCAAATACACGGACCAATATCCGGATGTCGCCTTTGGGCTTGCCCTCATCTCAGAGTGCCGGAACTTCCATAATCCCCCGGGCTTTGATCAGCACAAAAGACGGCTGCTCAGGAGGATGCGGAAGCGGGAGATCCTGGCTGAGATAACGGATCGAATAGAGGTCTATACCCGGTTCTTTGAGAGCTTTGGCCATCCATGCCCGTTGCCGCAGCACCTTAAGCGAACGGTGCACAGCGGCTTCCCGAGATACAACCTCTTGGTGGATGCCCACTTCATGGCCGAGATGTGCGCGGGCATCCTGGTTGCCGTTTCCGACTTCGATCGTTTTGAGGGGGCGTTAACCCTGGATCTGGCGGATGAGGGAGAGCACTGCATTGCATTAGGCCGCCGGGATATGGTGACCGGACAGGGGGAGATCGTGTTGAGGGATGAGCGAGAGATCGTCTGTATCCTCTGTCAGGGACCAGACGAGAAGACGAGGGTAACCGAGGAAACCCGCAATGTCCTCTACTATGCCTACGCAGTCCCGGGTATTGACGCGCAATATCTGGAGGAAGGCCTCACCATTGCAGCGGAAATCGCCTCTGAATTTGGGAAGGGCACAGTAGAGGAGGTGCGGATTGCGTAAAAACCGGCATCATGCGCGTCCTTGCTCTGGGGAGGCAGGAATACATTCCCTTACAGGCTTGATCGATGAAGGAGGGGTATATGTGGGGACCTGAGGTAGAAGATTTGAACAGAAGAAAACACCTTGCACACCGATTGGGAGGAGAGAAGAACGTAGAAAAGCAGCACGGTAAAGGCAAGATGACCGTGCGGGAGCGGATAGATGCATTGGTTGATAAGGACTCCTTTATCGAGAGGGGATTGCTGACAGGGGTGCCGAGCTATGATGCGCGGGAAAAAGACAGGCTCGTTGACCTCGTTCCCTGTCCCTTCGTGATGGGAGTCGGGAAGATTGAGGGGCGCAGGGTTGCAGTACATGGGGATGATTTCACGGTAAAAGGGGCTTCTGTGGGAAGGCTGTACAAGGCCAAGAGTGCGTATTTCGTGAAGATGGCCCGGGAGCTGAGGCTCCCTATGGTCAGGTTAATCGAGGGTGCGGGAGGCTCAATCAAGGAGATCCTGGAGATAGGATACACGGAGATCCCCACCTCAGGTGATGAGTGTGCTCAGGATCGCGTTGAGGCCATGTCCGAGGTCCCGGTGGTATCAGCAGGGTTCGGATCCATAGCAGGTCTGGGAGCAATGTACATGGTATTAAGCCATTTTTCCATTATGATCAAAAAGAAGACCCGCGTATTCGTAGGAGGGCCGCCGTTGGTAAAGGCTGCTACCGGTGAGGAGATCAGCAAGGAGGAGCTGGGAGGACACATGCTCCATGCTCGAGCAACAGGGGTGGTGGATAACGAGGCCGAGGATGAAACCGATGCCCTGGAACAGATACGGCGTTTTCTCTCATATCTGCCATCCCATGTGTGGGAGATGCCCAAAAGAAAGGACAGCGCAGCCGATGACCCGGGCCGCCGAGAGGAGGAGCTCCTTTCCCTTATTCCCAGGGATAGGAATAAGCCATATGATATCAGGAAAATTCTGAGCCATATCCTGGACAGGAATTCTCTCTTTGAGATCGGCAGGTACCAAGGCCAGTCCCAGGTTACGGCATTGGCCAGGCTGGATGGGTATCCCGTGGGAGTGCTGGCGAACGACCCGAGGTTTCTTGCAGGATCATTTAACTACGATGTCGCGGAGAAGTTCACCCGTTTCATAGATATGTGCGACACCTTCCATGTGCCCATCGTGAATCTCTGCGATCAGCCGGGATTTACAATCGGGAGAAAGGCAGAGGAGCATGGAACGATTCGAAAGGGGGTGCGGGCGAGCTTCGCAATAGTGCAGGCTACTGTGCCGTTGGCAGTGGTTTACCTGCGGAAGTGTTTCGGTGTTGCGGGTGCGGCCCAGAAGGGCGGGGTTCGGCTGAGCTGGCGCTACGCGTGGCCTTCTGCGGTGTGGGGCAATATACCTGTGGAGGGAGGTGTGTATGCGGCCCACCGGGCGGAAATCGAGTCAGCAGATAATCCAGAGGCCTATCTTCAGGAGCAGCAGGAAACCTATCGAGCAATACAGTCGCCCTTTCGAACGGCCGAGGCCTTCGGCATAGAGGATATCATTGATCCCCGGGATACACGGCCGCTTCTGTGTGAATGGGTGGAGATGGCATATGAGGTGGAAAAGGAGAATCTGGGGATAAAAAAGAGAGGGATGAGGTGTTAGCATCCCTTGCTCATTCTTCATTCACTATAACTATCTTCCCTTTGGGTTTTTCCACCACATCACCGATGATGGCCGCATCCCTGATGCCTCGCTGATGGAGTCTTTCGATCAGCACAGGTGCCTGAGGCCCGGGCGCGGAGATGAGCAGCCCACCCGATGTCTGGGCGTCGAAGAGGATCAAAAGCTTCTCATCGGTTATTCCAGCAGCTCGCTCTATCATGAAGAGGCGAAAATCCCGATTTCGGATGGTGCCGCCGGGCACAAGTCCCATCTTCGCGTAGTTTTCTGTTCCGGGTAGGATGGGAACCCTTGAGGAGTAAATCACCATCCCCACATCTTCTCCTTCAATCATCTCGCAGGCATGTCCCAAAAGGCCGAAGCCGGTTACATCGGTGCAGGCGTGAACCTCCACCTCAGTCATCAGCTCTGCTGCCTTTTTGTTCAGACTGCTCATACATTCTATTGATTTAGCCACCGAATCTTCATCTGCTAGCTCCCCCTTTAATGCTGTGTTGATAATCCCTGTACCAAGAGGTTTGGTGAGGATGAGTTTATCACCTGCCCTAGCACCTTTATTGGTCAATACTTTATCAGGATGGATGGTGCCGGTTACAGAAAGCCCGTATTTTAACTCATCATCTTCTACGCTATGCCCTCCAACCAGGATTACCTCTGCCTCCCGCATCTTGTCTAAACCACCCTTTAAGATCTCCTGCAATATAGAGATATCCATCTTATTTATGGGGAAACAGATGATATTCATCGCAACGATTGGCTTTCCGCCCATGGCATAGACATCGGATAAGGAATTAGCCGCTGCAACCTGACCAAAGGTATAGGGATCATCAACAATCGGGGTGAAGAAATCCAAGGTCTGGACAATGGCCAAATCCTCTCTCAATTTATAGACCCCGGCATCCTCTGCACTTTCTATTCCCACAATCAGGTTGGGATGGGAAATCAGAGGCAAACCACAGAGCGCCTTTTCCAGGTCCCCTGGACCGATCTTGCAGGCTCAGCCTGCACCATGCACTGTTTCAGTCAAGCGTATTTTAACCTCATCACCCATTTGATCTTCCTTTTTAACTATTCAGCCACTAAATCACCACTTCCAATTTTCAATTTTCAATCGTCAATTTTCAATTGTTTGTGTCTATTTCTCCGGAGGATTGAGTAATACCCGGTACTCCTCCCCGGCTACTTCCTCTACTTGGACGGAATAACTTCTGCTCTGGGCAAGCCGGGATACGTTCTCTTTTGAAACAGCGGTTTCTACCAGAACCGTAATTGGCTGGTCTGGATTTCCCTCAATAGACTTTTTTGTCCTCACCACAGGGATAGGACAACTAAAACCCCGCACATCAACCTCAATCATTGCTATTTCCTCCTTCTTATTTATTTTCCTCTTTCTTAATCACAGAAATATTTCACCATGTCCTTTTCTTAAGGCAATGACATTGATCTGTTAGGTGCTACATAACAGATCCCACTCCACTCGCATAGATATTCCTTAAACACCGCCGGAAACTGGGAGATAATCTGCCAGACCTTGGTACTTGGCGTAGCCTGGGCAAACTTTCCTGCCATGCGGTTTGACCTCGCAGCAATTATCGCCGCCTCGTGTAATTCCAGCTCAGCATAGGCAAAAACAGCCACCAAGCCAGTAATGGTATCACCTGTTCCTCCTATGGCTTCGAGTTCAGGTATATTCGGCTCAGTAATGGTATCTATGATCTGCCCATCCTTAACCACGTAGTCAGTTGCCCCCTTGACTAGCAACAGCTTTGCTGCACTCTTAAGTTGGTAAGCAGCATCTACTAATTCAGGCGTTCGAGTAACATCAGTTTCAAAAAGATGTCTGCTGATATATGCGGGATGAGTAGCATCAGGATCGGCTAAAAAGGCAATCTCAGTAGCATCCGGTGTAAAAATGTCAAATTTTGCTGCCAGACCAGCTGCCTTGGCTGCATACATTGAAGAGGCGTCAGCTATCATGATAGGATTTTTGGAACATCTTTCCACAGATTCACATAGTTTTCTCATTAAGGCCATATCAGGGAGGCAGTAGTGCAGCACCAGCACATCCAGTGAAAAATCAGGGATATTTTTAATGAGATATTCATAGAGTAATCTGCTTCCCATTCCCTCGCCATTGTCTCCCACAATCAATACCTTGGGAGGATCAATCTTCAGGTAGTCAGTAGTAGCCAGTGCTGCGCTGATCAAGGCGGCTGTACCCTGGGTACAAGGGATCTTGAAATCATTCAATTTCAGCAATTCCCCTTCAAACCTGGCCTCTCCCAGGGTCAGAGGCAGATCTTTTATAGGAACAGTCCCAGAAAGAAGCATTGTCATCTTAATCCCCTCCTTTCCCCCAGAGCTCCAGGCATTCTTCAAAGGCCCGATCCATCATCAGGGCACATAAGGTAAAGCCAATTTCCTTTGGCCTGGGAGCTTCGGTAAGACTCTTATCAATCAGTTGGGCATGAAGATAGGGTATATCTGGGCATCCTCCCCCAGAGGCATTCAAGATAATTCCTGTATTCTTATCAAATGTAACCTTCATGTTTCCTGCCTTGACCATGGTTGCATCTTTGAAATTAGTGACCTTAACAATCTCTAAAAGCTCTCCACCCCCTTTCAAGGGAACCACCTCGAGATATGCTTCATCTTTTTGCCTAAATAACCTCTCTATGCCCATCTGTTCTACAAGATTTATCTCTACTGCTAAATCGCAGCCCTTTCTTAAGGTGGGAGGGGGCGCAACCAGCTTAACTGTGTAATTTTCTCCTTTAAGGACCTTTTCCGCCTTTATCGCCTCCTCTACCTTTTCAAAAAGTAAAAGCCCTCCCCCCTCAAAGGAGGATTTTTTCTTTCGTTTAAAGACCATTGCTCATCTTTCCATCATCAAGAAGCCAATGACTAGACAAAAGACAAGCCCTATAATCACTGCTGCCGGGCCAAAGGCACCAGGGCCTTTAGGGCTTGAGGCCAGAAGGAAATTATGGGAAAAGCCGGCTCCCATGATAAAACCAAAAACAGTTATACCGGCATCCGTATCCCCTTCGCTGCTAAGGATTGTCTGGCGTAAGGGGCATCCTCCAAGCAGGGTGGCACTTAATCCGGCCAGAGCCATCCCCAAGAAATTCCAGAGATGGCTGGTGTGGGCTACCGGTTGGTTTTCAAAACCCCAGTGGTAAAGACCAGAGACAAAGTTACCCAGCACATAGTTACATATTATTGCCCCGAAGAAGAAGGCTGCAATCCCGCTGAAAAGGTAAAAATCCCTGACCAGCATGATGTCTCTCCAGCCCCCCACAAAGCACATCCTGGTCTTCTGTGCTACGAAACCAACAAAAAGCCCTACCAGGAGGGAAAGAATGAGTGGAGCGTACATTGAGCCCGGCCCTTTTTCACTAAAGAAGAGAAAGTGCGGCTTGAAGATGATCAAAATAAGCAGTGCAACCATAAAGAGCGGCATCATCCAGGCCGATGCTCTAGACACAATGCGAGTCCTTCCGAGGTTATAACCCTTCTTTAAGAACTGGATGCCGATAAACGCACCCACGACTACCCCTGCCAGCGCAGGAATACCATTGAGATCACCCCCAGCAAGCCTTATCAGTGCCCTAATCGGGCAGCCAAGAAAGACCAATGCCCCAATCATGAAAAAGGCCCCTAAAAGAAACCTGATTATAGGGGAGGATCCTCCTCTTGGCCTAAACTCCTTAAATGCAGAGGCAGAGATAAAGGCGCCAAGCACAAAACCCATGATTTCAGGGCGCAGGTACTGCACTACTGATGCCCTATGTAATCCGAGCCCCCCAGTAATATCACGATAGAAGCAGGCAACACAGATGCCCATATTAGCCGGGTTGCCCCACTTAGTTAAAAGAGAGGCAAGTACCCCGAAGGCTACTCCTCCTAAGATGATCCATACCCTCGGTGTCCAGTATTGATGTGCCATAAAAATATCCTCCTTTCACATATTTGTTGGTTTTGCAAATACCTATTTTTCAACGGTGCGCCCAGCACTTTTGCCCCCAGAATCTATTTTAAACGTCTCAGAAATTCTACAATTCCTTGAAAACATAGGTCTTTTAGCGTCTTTTATTTTATGTTCCCCACATGGATTAATGGAGTGTTGGAGTACTGGAGCAGTGGGTAGGAAGAGCGGCAAAATTATTTTTTCCTATAAATCCATAACTCCATTCCTCCAATATTCCAATACTCCAATTGCGGAGCAAAGCGGAGCCAAGTTCAATGGCATATAAGCCGGACTGAAAGATATTTGAAAAATAATGATAGTGAGA
>QMLW01000105.1 GCA_003646935.1 Deltaproteobacteria bacterium | reverse complement strand
GCCATACAAGGGAAAAGGGGTAAAATACCTGGAGGAAAGGATCAAGAGAAAGGCGGGGAAGACGGGAATAAAGACGTAGCATCACGTGCTGTCAAGATCGCGAAGTGATCTGATAACCCCAGAACCCTGGAAAAGCAACGAAACACGGCAGAGAGAACATGGTTTCCGTGCAGGACAAAAGGATCGCTCGATTGAAGAGGAAGAAGAGGGTGAGGAAGAAGATACGGGGAACCCCCGAGATGCCGCGGTTCACTGTGTTTAAGAGCGCGAAGCACATATACGCGCAAATAATCGATGATACCACCGGTTGTACGCTGGTAGCGGCCTCAACGGTATCCAAGGAGCTTCGGCCCAAGGCCGAAGGTATCAGTGGCAACACCAAAGGCGCGATATTGGTGGGTGAGTTCATTGCAAAATATGGCCTGGAAAAGGGCGTGAACAAGGTCGTATTTGACCGGAACGGGTTTATCTATCACGGGAGGGTTAAGGCCCTTGCCGATGCCGCACGGGAGCAAGGCCTGCAGTTCTAATAGATATAATTGAACCTGAAGCAAGGGGAGATAGGCACGGTTGTGGAAGAGGAAGAAGTCCAGCTGATCGAGAAGGTTGTCTATATCAACCGGGTGGCAAAGGTAGTAAAGGGCGGTCGAAGATTTTCCTTCAGCGCGATCGTGGTAGTGGGCGATGGCAAGGGAACGGTAGGCGCTGGACTCGGAAAGGCAAATGAAGTACCTGAGGCTATACGAAAGGGAGGAGAGAGGGCGCGAAAGGATATGGCCCCGGTATCCCTTTTAGACGATACAATTCCCCATGAGGTGATCGGCAAATCCGGTTCAAGCTCGGTTCTACTTAAGCCGGCTCGCCCTGGAACGGGCATCATAGCTGGTGGAGCCGTGAGGGCTGTGTTGGAGGCAGCGGGCGTGAAGAACGTGGTGAGCAAGTGCTTGCGCTCACATAATCCCCACAACTTGGTGAAGGCAACCCTTGATGGACTTCTATCCTTGGGGACTCCGCAGGAGTTCGCACGGTCCCGGGGCAAAACCGTCGAGGAGCTGTTAGGCTGAACGGCATGAAAGCGAGACATCTATGAAGCTAAACGAAGTGGGACCGGACAAAGGCGTGAGGAAGCGGCGCAAGAGAATAGGCAGGGGAGAAGGCTCGGGAAGAGGAGGAACTGCCGGTAGGGGAACCAAGGGGCAAAACGCGCGTTCAGGCGGAGGGATTCACCTGGGATTTGAGGGCGGGCAGATGCCGCTGCATAGGAGGGTTCCCAAACGGGGGTTCACCAATGTCTTCAAGAAGCGTTATGCGATCCTTAATATAAAGGACCTTTCCTCCTTTCAATCCGGGGACACGGTTGACAGAGATGTCCTTCTGAAGGCTGGTTTGGTCAATAAGAGGTGGGCAGTCAAGCTCCTGGGAGCAGGAGACATATCGCATCCCCTTACGATACGACTCGATAAGGTGAGCCAAGGAGCGAGAAAAAAGATTGAATCAGCAGGCGGAACGGTAGAGATGGGTTGATCATGATTGGGGGTTTCCAAAATATCGCCAAGATACCTGAGCTAAAGAGAAGGATTCTCTTTACGCTTTTCATGCTAGCGGTCTACAGGCTTGGATGTCATATTCCAACCCCTGGTATTGACGCAGCGGCATTAGCCGCGTTTTTCAGCGCCAGGCAGGGCACCCTGTTCGGCCTCTTTGACATGTTCTCCGGAGGGGCACTGCGAAGGCTATCGGTGATGGCCTTGGGGATCATGCCTTACATAAGCGCGGCAATTATATTGGAACTGCTCACCGTGGTGGTGCCTCACTTGGAAAAGTTGAAAAAAGAGGGGGAGGCCGGCAGGAAGAAGATTACCCGGTACACGCGATATGGAACCGTGATTTTGAGCCTTATTCAGGGTTTCGGTATCTCTATCGGACTTGAGAGCATGACAAGCCCTGATGGCGCCTTAATCGTCCCCATGGGCGGATGGGGATTTCGGCTCATGACCATGATAACCCTTGCTGCTGGAACGACCTTTCTCATGTGGCTCGGGGAGCAGATCACCGAGAGGGGTATCGGAAATGGCATATCGTTGATCATCTTCTCCGGCATCGTTGCCAGGTTGCCCTCCGCTGTTGGCAATACGTTCCGCCTGATGGGTACCGGCGAGATGAGTCCTTTTTTCGGGCTCCTCTTGGTAGTTTTTATGGTGGCTATTGTGGGAGTTATTATCTTCGTTGAGAGGGGTCAGAGGCGTATACCGGTGCAGTATGCGAAACGGGTCATAGGCAGGAAGATGTACGGGGGGCAGAGCACCCATCTACCCCTTAAGGTGAACACCGCTGGTGTCATTCCGCCCATATTCGCCTCTTCAATTATTATGTTTCCAGCCACCATCGCGGGATTCCTAAATGTGAAGCAGATAGGGTGGCTTCAATTTATCGTGAGCTCGCTTTCACCCGGGAGGCCCATCTATTCCTTGCTTTATGTAGGTTTCATTATTTTCTTTTGCTACTTCTACACGGCGATTCACTTTAATCCCGCTGAGGTGGCGGACAATATGAAGAAATATGGTGGGTTTATCCCCGGGATTCGGCCGGGCAGGAGCACCGCCGAATACATCGACCGTGTGCTCACGAGAATTACGTTCAGCGGGGCTATTTATGTGTCCGTTATCTGTATCCTGCCGGAGATTCTCATCTACCGGTTAAATGTCCCCTTTTACTTTGGGGGCACTGCGCTTTTGATCGTGGTCGGTGTGGGCATGGATACGATAACGCAGATCGAGAGCCACCTATTAACTAGGCACTATGAGGGCTTTATGAAAAAGGGCCTGAGAAGGGTACGGTAGCACATGAAGGTGAGGGCCTCGATAAAGAGGAGATGTAAGCATTGCAAGATCGTGAAGAGGAGAGGTGTACTCAGGGTGATCTGCGATAATCCCCGGCATAAACAGAGGCAGGGGTAGTGGTTGAACACAATAGGCATCTCTAGGATCGTATAAGGAGAAATACATTGGCCAGAATCGCTGGTGTTGATTTACCGAAGGGAAAAAGGATCGAGATAGCGTTGACCTATATCTATGGAATAGGGAGAAGCAGTTCTCGAGACATCCTTCATAACGCAGGCGTGGATTTCGGCACCAAATCGGATCAGCTGAGCGAGGAGGAGATCACGCGGATCAGGAAGATCATCGATGAATCCCACCGGGTAGAAGGAGATATGAGACGCGAGGTGTCGATGAACATAAAACGCCTGATGGATATGGGCTGTTACCGAGGGTTGCGTCATAGAAAGGGCCTTCCAGCACGAGGGCAGAGAACACACACAAATGCGAGGACGAGAAAAGGTCCTCGGAGGATTATCGGGAGACGTCGGAAATAGATCCCTGGAGGAGCAATGGCGAAGGAACGAGCGAGGGCGGGTAGGGCTAGAAGAGAGAAAAAGTTGGTGGTAAATGGGGTGGTCCACATCCAGGCTACCTTCAACAACACGATCATTACCATCACCGATATGAGTGGAAATGTCATTGCCCAATCGAGCCCTGGACAGGTAGGCTTTAAGGGCTCTCGGAAGAGCACCCCCTTTGCCGCCCAGTTGGCATCGCAGAACGCGTTAAAGAAGGCCATGGCCTTGGGCCTAAAAACGGCAGAGGTGCGCGTGAAGGGTCCTGGGGTAGGGCGTGAAGCGGCCTTACGGGCTCTGCAGGCGGATGGGTTTTCCGTAACCTTGATTCGGGATGTGACTCCCATCCCCCATAATGGGTGCAGGCCTCCAAAGAGGAGAAGGGTGTAGTACCGGCACGGCCCACGAGCGTGGAATGAAAAGAACTAGTTAAGGAGAAGGACCATTGGCTCGATACATTGAGGCTTCATGCAGGTTATGCAGGCGGGAAAACCTCAAATTGTTCCTGAAGGGAGACAGGTGTTATACGGATAAGTGTGCCTTTGAACGGCGTTCTTATGCACCAGGGCAACACGGCCAGAGAAGGGGCGGTAAGGTCTCGGACTATGGAATTCAGTTGCGAGAGAAGCAAAAGGTGAAGAGGATCTATGGGATATTCGAGAACCAGTTTCGTAGATACTATCACAAGGCCGAGCGGCAGAAGGGTATTACCGGTACGAACCTATTGATCCTGCTGGAGCGTCGGTTGGATAACACGGTCTATAGGATGGGTTTCGCTTCATCACGGGATCAGGCACGGCAACTGGTGAGACACAATCATTTCGCGGTGAATGGCAGCAAGGTGAATATACCCTCGTACCAGGTGAAAAACGGTGATGTTATTGAGGTCAAGGGCAAGAGCCAGAAGATCCCCGTTATTCAGGAGGCAATGGAGACGGTGGTACGACGGGAGATACCCCCATGGCTGGAGGTTGATATAGAAAAGTTTCGCGGTGTCGTAAAGGCCTTTCCGAGTCGTGAAGAGCTGACCATGCCTGTTAATGAGCAGCTGATAGTAGAGCTCTACTCCAAATAGATCCCTCACGCACACGAAAGCCCTTTGACCTGAAGATATCATCGAGCCCTTTGAAGGTGGCCCGAAACAATTCGTTTTTTTTGAGGTGATTGATATACATGAAAAAGCTACATCAAAAAAATTGGAGAGATTTGATAAAGCCGAGGAGGATTGAGGTCGATCCCGAAACGTTCAACGATTTTTACGGGAAGTTCGTTTGTGAGCCTTTGGAGAGGGGCTTTGGTATTACCCTCGGGAATTCCCTGAGACGCATTCTCCTGTCTTCCCTGTATGGAGCAGCAATCGTTTCGGTTAAATTCGATGGCGTTCCGCACGAGTTTTCCACCATCCCCGGTGTACGAGAGGATATCACCGACATTGTCCTGAACCTGAAGAGCGTGAACCTCAAGGTCGTTGCTGAGGAAGAGGAGGAGATAAAGCTCTATCTGGATATCAAGGATAAAAAACTAGTAACGGCTGGCGATATTATTACCGATGATAAGGTCGAGATCATGAATCCGGATCAGCACATAGCCACGCTCAATAAAGGCGGCGTTCTGCATGCGGAGATGGTGGTCAAGACGGGCAAGGGGTATGTCCCTGCGGAAAGGCATGAAGCAGAGGAACCGCAGATCGGGGTCATACCAATCGACGCCCTTTTTTCACCGATCAGGAAAGTCACGTACGTAGTGGGCAATGCGCGAGTTGGTCAGAGGACCGATTATGATAAGCTGACCTTTGAGGTTTGGACAGATGGGACGGTGAATCCGCAAGACGCATTGGCATTTGCCGCGAAGATCCTGAAGGAGCAGGCCACGCCTTTTATCAATTTCGAGGAAGAACCGGTTGAGGAGCTAGAGGAGGAGAAGAAAGAGGAGGAAGCCAAGATCAATGAAAATCTCTTCCGACCGGTAAGCGAGCTGGAGCTCTCGGTGCGCTCCTCTAATTGTCTGAAGAACGCGAACATAAAGCATATTTACGAGTTGGTTCAGAAGACGGAGAGCGAGATGCTCAAGACCAAGAATTTCGGGAGAAAATCCTTGAACGAGATAAAGAGCATCTTAGAGGAAATGGATCTTAACTTCGGTATGAAGCTGGAGAATTTTCCCTTCCCCGAGGAGGGTGAGGGGGAGACTGAGGAAGAAAAGGAAGAGGATAGAGATCGATGAGGCACAGAAAGGCGGGCAGGAAATTAAACCGTGACTCGAGCCATCGCCGGGCCATGTTGCGAAACCTGGTAACCTCCCTTTTTAGACACGAGGAGATTTCAACTACACAGGCAAAGGCAAAGGCAGCACAACCCATTGCCGAGAAGATGGTTAGCCTCGCAAAAAGAGGAGATCTCCATGCCCGTCGACAGGCGCTCTCCTATCTCATGGACAAATCGGTAACCCATACGTTATTCGATGAGATAAAGGATCGTTTTCACAACCGTCAGGGCGGATATGTAAGGATTTTACGGACCGGTCACAGGAGGGGTGATAACGCACCGCTGGCCACCATGCAATTGGTGACGGCAGGTAAGGGCAAGAGCCCAGCCAAGGCATCGAAGAAGGGCGCGACGAAGGAAAAGAAGCCCGCTGAGAAGACAACGGATAGGAAGGCTGCTCACAAGGAAAAGGAGCCGATTCCTGAGGATACACAGCAGAAAGGAGAAACACCTGAGAAGGGAAATGGCGGGGAAAAAGAGGAAAGCAGTAAAGCGTAAAGGAAAAGCCCCTGCTTGTTATACGATAACGACCCCTTCCTGTTATCGCGGGAAGGGGTTCTTTTCGTTTGCCTTGCTCTTGTGGGCAGTGCGGTGATAGTGTAGTATCCTGTTCTATCCGTCATAGCACAACGAAATACGCGGTGATGAGATCGATGTACCGATTTCAACAAAAAGATCTGCTGGGCATTGATCAGCTGTCGGTAAGCGACATAAATTCGATCTTGGATACAGCGGATGTGTTCCGAGAGATATCCTCGCGGGATATCAAGAAGGTTCCCACATTGCGGGGCAAGAGCATAGTCAATTTCTTCTATGAACCGAGCACCAGGACGAGGACGTCCTTTGAGATGGCTGCGAAAAGGCTCAGCGCGGATACGCTGAGTTTCTCGGTATCGGATAGCAGTATAGCCAAGGGAGAGACCCTTATCGATACGGCACGGAACCTTCAGGCCATGAATCCCGATCTCATCGTCATACGGCATCCCTCATCAGGGGCTCCCCATCTGCTTGCAAAATACATGGAGGCGGGCGTCATCAATGCGGGAGACGGGATGCACGAACATCCCACGCAGGCGTTATTGGATCTTTATACTATCAAGAAAAAGAAGGGAAGGAT
>QMLW01000104.1 GCA_003646935.1 Deltaproteobacteria bacterium | reverse complement strand
GGGTATAGATATCACAAAAGAGCCCATTCCGGTGGTCCCCGCTGCCCATTACATGTGCGGCGGCATCTTGACGGATGCACATGGCAAGACCAATATCAAGAAGCTCTACGCAATAGGCGAGGTGGCCTGTACCGGGCTCCACGGGGCCAACAGGTTGGCCAGCAACTCCCTCATAGAGGCCCTGGTGTTCGCCAAGTTCGCCTTTGAGGACAGCGCTGGGTATCTCTCCGGTAAGGGAGTTCTTACGTATCCACCCGTTCCCCTATGGGACTCGGGCTCTGCAACCAATAGTGATGAGTCCGTGGTGGTATCCCACAACTGGGACGAGGTGCGAAGGCTGATGTGGAACTACGTGGGGATCGTGAGGACAAATAACAGGCTGACTAGGGCCAAGAGGAGGATAGATATCATTCAGCAGGAGATCAAGGATTACTACTGGGATTTTATCATCACAAGGGACTTGTTGGAGCTGAGAAATATCGCCACGGTGGCCGAGCTAATCATCACCTCCGCGACGATGCGAAAGGAAAGCAGGGGCCTTCACTACAACCTCGATTATCCTGAGAGGGATGACAGGAGCTGGCGTCATGATACGGTGATATAAGATTTCCTGCGTTTTTTTATTAGCCACAGACCCACACAGATAGCATACCTTATTTTCCTCTGTCGACATCCATCTCTTCTTATCGCGAAGCGATGATACCTTTTAGCCGAGCATGTCGCTCGGCTAAAAGGTCTGTGTTTGTCTGTGGCTGAATAATCGTTACCAGAGGGTGAACGGGAAGCGCAGCCATAAACGCTCATACAGCTTATCGCGCCCCGTGAGCTTGAGCCATGTCATGACAAAGGCGTAGAGCATGCCTAATGAGATGGCGCCGAGCACCATATAGAGAAGCCCCATAAAGACAATCCGTCCCCAATCCAATTGCCACGACCACTCAAATACGAAGGGGAACATATCAGCTCCTTTTTATAGCCCCGGAATCGGTTACAACCGTGCCGAGCACCTCTACGGGGTTCAGCTCGGGTTCCTGCGGAAACATGGGAAGATACCTATAGGATAGGGAGAAGATAAGGATTCCGTATCCAATCGAGCCAAAGGCAATGCCCCATTCCTGCCATGTTGGAAAATAGGTCATGAACCGATCAAACGGCATCACCGGTATGGCCAGTGTCTGAATGGTGACGATGAATCTGTTGAGCACAATGCCTATCACATTCATCAAGGCCCCTATCACCAGAAGGTTCTCCCGTTCCCGGTACTTCGGGGTTATCAGAATAATCGCCGGAATAATGCCGAAGATGCCGATCTCCGCTATAATGAGCCAGACGCCATAAGGCGCTTGAAAGAAATCCATGAAAGACAGGCCGGCCCGAGGGACCACTCCATAGGCCCAGCCAATGGTGTCCGCGATCTTGGCGATCATATAGGTGGCGAGCAGCCAGCCTGATATCTTGGCCAATAGGGTGAACGTATCCCTAGTCACCAACTGCTTTCCCGTGGCCTTCTGGGCAACCCATATGCAGAGCAGGGTAAAGGCCGGGCCTGCCGCGATAGAGGAGTGGATAAACAAAAAGAAGGTCCACGGCCAGATAAAAAATCCCTCCCTGAAGGCAAAGGGGCGCCCGAATAGCACCCCGAACATCCCACCCAGCGAGCCTTGATGGAAGAAGGACAGAAAGGTGCCCACCGCGGCAAAGAGGGCCACGATGTGGTGGAGGGTGTTGCCGAAGATATTGAATTCCGGCACCTGCTTCAATTTTCTATTGGAAAGTATCAAGGGCAGATACTCAATGGTCAACACCCCAAGATAGGCGGTAATACAAAATGAGACCTCGGTCAACATGGAATGGACGTTTGCGTGCCAGAAGATGAACCAGCCCCGAATGGGCTGTCCTATATCCACACCCAGCATGGCAATGGCCGCCGAGTAGCAGATAAACCCTATGACCACGGCGGCATTGACGACAGCCCTCAGGTTATCACGGAAGGGATAGAGGAAGATCCCGCCAATGATGTGGGTCAGAAATCCGGTGAAAAACGCGCCAGCCCCGAGGGCGATCAGGGAGAGATCGAAGACAATCCAAAGGCCGAAGGCGAAGTAGTGATTCATATTCGTCTGGTTCAACCCTTTCCAGAAGACCAGGAATGCCGACACCAGGCCCCATACAATCAGGACAATCCACAGAACTGCCCACGACGTGAATGTCTTTAACGAGCACCTCTGCACACCATTGGGGATTAAAGCCAAGTCCATGTTATTCCTCTAGCTGGTTACCCTTCTCCTATTGTTGGCTAGCAATGGGATTTGTAAAAAATCATAAATTCCAGTATCTTAGCTTATATAGAGGCCTAGTTAAGGCCTGTCTATAAATTCCCCCTCCAAATAGTTATCCGCCATGCGCCTCACCCAATCCTTGGTGCTGAGGTAGTATACCTTGGGTTCGGTACCGAGCCTCTCCAGGAGCCGAAATGAATAAGGGCTCTTGATGAGCGCCGAAACCTCGTGCTTCGGGTTATTAAGATCGCCAAAGGTAATGGCCTTGGTGGGGCAGGCCTCAACACAGGCGGGGATGTATTCATCCTGGGCAATATCCCTCCTGCCCTCCGCGTATGCCTTGGCCTTGGCCCTCATGAGCCTGTGGTGGCAGAACGTACACTTCTCCACCACCCCTCTCATTCTCGGGGAAACCTCGGGCGAGAGGTACCTATCCATACCGTTTGGGAAGGAGGGATCATACCAATTAAAGTCCCGCGCGTGATAGGGGCAGGCGGCCATACAGTATCGACACCCTATACATCTCGTGTATATCTGACTCACGGTTCCGGTGTTCGGGTCTTGTCTCGTTGCCGTTGCCGGGCACACGGGCACACAGGGCGGATTGTCGCACTGCATGCAGGGCCGCGGAAGGTAGACTGCTTCTGTCTCCGGAAACCCTTTCCCATTGGTAATCCGGTAGATCTTGAGCCAGCTTATGTTCCTCGTCTTATCCGATTCATCATAAAGCACTGAGACGTTGTTTTCAGACGAGCAGGCAACCACGCACACCCCACAGCCGATACATTTATCCAGGTCAACGACCATTCCATACCTGGTGCCCGTAGCATTGTCTTTGCTTTTCATAGGCTATCCTTTGCCTCACACAACTCCTCTATATCTTTACCACCTTCACCCTCGTATTCCACCAGATGGGCTGTCCGCTCAAGGGATCCTCAACCCTTTCGATTATCTCATAGGGATTGGCACCCTTTCCCTTGAGATACCTATCATAGGCGGTGTGCCCAAGGCCCACAGGGATAAAGACAACACCCGGCATGGCCCCATCGAAGAGATGGGTCCTGGCCCTTAGTTCTCCCCGCCGGGACCGGAGGATAATCCTTGAGCCTTCCGATAAGCCGTATTCGGCCGCGGTTTTCGGGTTCATCTCTATGAACAAATCGCTTCCCTTGAGCTGATAATCGAACAGGGTCTTATTCAAAAACGGCGGGTTTCCTATCCAGCCGCTCGCCAGGTTTATCAATTCAATGGGCAAAAGGTGCAGGGGATATCCCTTATCCGCCCCTGAACCTGGCTTCTCGTAATGGGGCATGTACACCTCATCCCCACGCGCGCGTATACCCAGTTCTTGAAGGGTAGTGTCGAGTGATCCTCCTTTTGAACTATTCTTGACTGCCGCCTCGATGGCGGAGGAGTAAAACTCGAATTTCCCGCTGGGTGTTTGAAATGCCTCCGTCCATCGACCAAAGGAGTGTGAGGGAATGTACCAGCATCCGCTCGTCTTGATATCCTCCCACAGGGATTGAAAGGAGGAATGGCCTTTGCTTTGGCTTTGACCCTTTGCCAATCGCTTCCAAACCGGCACCGATCCCTCAGGAGAGCTCTCCCCGCCTCCCGCATCATAGAGCCCTTTGGCCCGCTGCTTTACCGCCTCTTCGAAGTTCTTCCACGGAAAGGAGCGTGCAACCGAGCCCCCGATCTTTTTGGCCAGGGATATGATCACATCCCCGCTGTGTCTCGTCCCATAGATCGGTCTCACCACGGGGCGTGAAAGCGCATACAGGGGGTACTGAATCCCCGTTGGCCATACAATGTCGGTCATCTTCTCGAGATGGGTATGATCGGGCAGTATCATGTCTGCCATGAGCGAGGTCTCATCCTTAAACGGAGAGAGGCTGACTATGAAGGGTACCGCCTTCAGCGCCTCCTCGATGCCTCGGCTGTCGGGAACAGTATGGATCGGGTTTGCGGAGCATATGAAAAGGGTGTCGATCGGGGAGCCAGTGCGTATCGACTCTGAAAAACGGTGAATGAGGCTCCTGGCGAACGGATAGTGTGGGGTTCCCGCACCATCTACCCGTGTCCTCTCAAGGCCATCTCGTGCCGCTGAATCTCGTTCCGCCTCCGGCCAATCGGAAAGGGGGAGATTTCCGGCTACCAGTGCCCCTCCCCTTTTATTGATCCTCCCCCGCAATGCGTTAAGGGCATGCACGGCCATGTGTTCATACAGGCCGCCTGGCAAAAGGCCCTTTCCCCTTCCGGCTACGGCAATGGGGGCTCTTGCCGCCGCGAATTTCCTGGCAACCCGAATAATGAGCTCTGCCTTGACCCCGGTAATGTTCTCTACATCCCGGGGAGCGTATTTCTCCAACACCAGGCTCGAGAATCCCCTGTGCGTGATCCCCTTTTGCCCGGTCCAATCGTCGAAACCGAGGCTGTGACCCTCTATGAACTCCTTATGGTATAGCTTTTCCTTGACCAGCACATGGGCAATTCCCAATGCGAGGGCTGCCTCTGTGCCCGGAAGGGGGGCGAGCCAGAGATCGGCCTTCATTGCGGTATCCGATGCCCTCGGATCAATCTGGACCACAAAGGTCCTCTCCTTGGGCCCCCGTGAAACCCACTCCCCCCAGGTATGCATCATCCTCCCAGGGGCACCCCAGCCATCGAGCAGCCCGCAGCCAAAGCTCAGCACGAAATCGGCATTCTCCAGATCAAGCGCCACAGGGCCATCGCTGCCCTGCATAAGGAGCTGTACCATGGCAGAGGTATGTTCCTGCCCCGGCATGACTAGGTAGTTCGGGCTTCCCACGGTCTCGAGCAGCCTTCTGATGAGCAGGGCCACGCTTGAGCGAGACTGGTTTCCGTCTATGGCCGCCACCTGTTCCGGATTGCCGCTTTGCCTCACTCCCCTGATCCTTGTGCTCACCGTATCGATGGCCTCTATCCAGGATATCTCCTTCCACCTGTTTGATCCCCGCGGCCCGAGTCTCTTCATCGGGGCCTTCCAGCGAATACCTTCATTGTAGAGGATCTGCTGGCCAGCCATGCCGAGTGGGCATATTCCCCCTCGATTCACCGGGTAGTCTTCTCTTCCCTCGATCTTGACCACCCTGTCGCCGACCTTTCTCACCGTAATGCCGCACGCGCCGGAGCATAGGGTACACACGGTGTCTATATGGGAGATCTTTCCCCTGGCAGGTGTCGGCACCCACGACCAGTTTTGGGTCCATATGGCGATATCATCGATAAGCTTCCAGGGAAGGGGTGACAACAGCGTCCCCCCCACTCCTCCAGCGACGAATTTGATGAAATTCCTTCTGTCTAACTCCATGTCCTCAACCCTTATTTATGGCACACAAAGCAGGCGTTGTTACGTTCCTTCCCCCTCTCCCTGTGGCAATCGGCGCAATCATCCATCTTCATGCTGTCCCAGGGGTTTTTCTTGTGTCCCGAGATGTTCCTCCCCCAGATGTCAATGCTGTAGCGGCTTATCCTGTTCACCTTATAAACCGGCGGGGCGTCTCTGGTGCCAAAATCGCCATGGCAGACCGTGCATGCAATGTCAGCCATCCTTACATGGGCAATGTGGGGAAAGTAAACGCAGTCGGGCTGGCGCGAGTACACGAGCCACGGGATCTCCTTGCCCGGCTTCACGTACTCGGTGAGAAGCTTTATCTCTTGAGGATCCTCGCTGAGGGGAAACTCCGGATCCTCATGGCAGTCCATGCACTTGGTAAGCCCGGGGATGCCGGAAAAAGTTCCATCCTCATAGAAGTAGTGGCATTCCTCGCATTCCATGCCCGCGCTTGAATCCGGGCCATGGCTTGCGTGGCTGAAATGAAGCGGCTGACTCCTCTCGGAGTAAAGAAGGGCGGGATAGACCAGCCAACCTATGATAAGGGCAACTATGAGACCCACAACAAAGAATATCCATCCATCCCTCGAGGCCTTATTCGCCCCTGTTACATCCTCTTCCATAGGAGCCTCTTCGTTGCTTTTAGATCAAGAACCGGTTGAACCTAGCAAATCAAAACGGCGATTTCAACCAGGCATTCCACCTAAAAATAAAAAAATACCCCCATTCGAACACGGGGGTTGGTGGTATGTTTTGCTCGTCCATCATCGCTTTTTCGGGTGAAATACCTCACTGAATGCTGCACTATTATCCGCTGCCCGTTTCTTTGTCAAGGAAAAAGGTCTTGTACTGAAATTCCGATATAAGGATTGAAAAAAATATAAATTTTTTCAAAAATATCTCATAGTTGAATTTTTCGTATACATTCTTACACTTCCCACAGAAGCGTTATCAAAGGGCCTAACCGGCACGTGAGTGCCTGTGTCCAAGAGGACATGCGGGGGGTAGAGGTATCAGCGAAAAACGTAACTTCTCAATAACTTCGGGTATCGAGGCATAAAGACACACTTATCCATTAAGTTAAGGTGACCATACCTAGAATAGATTCTCTCTCAAACAAAAAACTATATAGATCATCATGGCGCAT
>QMLW01000103.1 GCA_003646935.1 Deltaproteobacteria bacterium | reverse complement strand
GGTCTGTATTTTTTCTTCTTAGAACGCTTGTCAGCATGCACAAAAAAGGGGCCGGGTATCCCATCGGCGGGTCTCTTAACTTCGCCCGGTTGATCGAAAAGAGATACGTAACTCTCGGCGGAAAAATTCACTATAAATCCAGAGTGGAAAAGGTCATAGTGGAAGACGACTGCGCGGAAGGGATCCAACTGGACAACGGTGATACCCATATAGCGGACATCGTCATTTCCGCAGCGGATGGATACAGCACGATTTATCAGATGCTGGACGGAAGATATGTCAACGAAAAACTGCGTGATTATTACAGCGGAGAGAGCGATAAATTGAAGTTGTTCCCTTCCCTGGTATTCATCTCACTCGGGGTTGCCAGGACCTTTGATGATGAACCTCATGCCCTGTCATTTCCCCTGAAAAAACCCCTGGTCGTAGATGACAGCATGACCTATAACTATTTACCTGTCAGGATATTCAACTTCGATCCGACACTCGCGCCAGAGGGAAAAACTGCCATTACCGTGATGCTCGGCACCTACAATCATGAATTCTGGGTAGATCTCAGGCAAAAGGATACCGAACAATACAACCGGGAAAAAGAAAGGATTGCCACCGAGGTCATTGACGTCCTGGAGGAACGATTTGGAAACATCAAATCCAATATAGAGGTAGTCGATGTCTCCACTCCTGCCTCTATCATACGATATACGAACAACTGGAAGGGCAGTTTTGAGGGCTGGCAGCCCAATCCGGGGACATTGATGCTTCGGATGGATAAGACCCTGCCAGGCTTGCGGAATTTCTACATGATCGGCCAATGGGTAGAACCGGGCGGCGGGCTTCCTCCAGCCATAATGTCCGGCAGGAATGTGGCCCAGATTACCTGTAAGAAGGATAGGAAGAAATTCACAACACAGGCCTGACCACCATTATCCCCTATCCAAGAGGCAGTCTACCGGGGTATTCTAATTAATTCCCCCTCCCCTTTGGAGCCTTGCCCACGCCGTGGAGTCTCGCTATTATAGGGATAGCGATCTGGGGCCTCTCGGGATAATTCGTCTTGAGCCTCAATACGCCGCGGTAGTTACCAGGGGACCCGGGGACCGCGGTAAAACGGATCCTGAAGAATCTTCCCGCCTCAACCTCCTCTATGGCGTAAGTTACCTTGGCGCCGAGGTTGAAGCTGCTCTCCTCGAGCGTCAAGGGCCGTTCTTCACCCGCCCTCACGCTCACGGTTCGGCTAATTTCCTGATCTGCAGGCCCTTTCAGGTATACGAATTTGGGAGCGAGATAGATCGGTGCCTTGACAAAGGCCCTTATTTCCACAACCTCGACCTTTTTCCGTGGGTCATTGGTGAATATCCTCGCCCTTTTCCTGATCTCCCCCTGATATCCCTTGGTCTTGATCTTTAGGGTGATCCTTCCCTCCCCGCCGGGGGGGATAGTCCTGTCATAGCGGGCTACTGCGCAGCCTCAGCCGGGGCTGACCTTTCGTATCTCAAGGACCTCTTTGCCCTTATTTTTGACCGTAAAGGTGTGCTCGATGAGCTCGCCTTGCTTGACCTTCTTGGCGGTAAAGACCCTCTCCTCAATTTCAATCCTCGGCCCCGCGGCCTCCTGTGCGAGGCCTTCGGGAAGGCAAAGGAACAGACAGGTAATCAGGAGGAACGCCCCGTACAATGTCCTTTTCATCCCTCTTTCCTTTCGCGTTAAAGGATACCGAAATGGTATCCCCAGTATTGCCAACCGTTATGATGAGCCCTTGATCAGTCAACATAAAAAAACGGCCCTTATCCTGTCAAGCGTGAAAACCTTTCGATTCATAAAACCGTTTCACGATTTTATGCGCCCCCCAGTCCGTTCCAGCCCGGGACGGACAGGCGCATTAATATATCGTCCCGCGCGCAGGACTTACCATGAAATTCCTATCAAATCAGAGTATCAACCAAAGGGGGTAATCCGGAAGCAACATCATTGCATGATCCCGTACTCCCTGGCCAGGTGTTCGCTGTATTCCGCCTTTCGTGATGGACAGTTTCCTCTCTTGCACAGCTGACAGCTGTAGAAGGGAATCTCAGTGGGAAAATAGATGCCGGATATGGACTTAAAAGGGGTCATGACATGGCTTTTCTCCAGGTTCACGCCGATAGCCCCGGGTACATCACCGAGGATCGAGAACAAGGGTCCTTGATTTTCGATAGCCCAGTCCTCGAGCGATCCCGGGCTCATAGAGGAAAGGGTAGTAAGGGCATATCGAGACCTCAAGTGTTCTTCCAGGTAGCTCCGAACCATGGCAAGCCCTTCATTGCCAATACTATCGAGATAGTACTGCTGCAAGATGTCGTTGCATGCCCGAGCCTCCTCCTCTAAGGCTCCGCCGATGGTCAATACAAAGGGAAAGACCCGTTCCACGTGATCCAAATTCTTCCGCAATACCTTGCTTTTCAGGTAAACGCCGTCTATCCTGATCGTATCAGCGAGCCTCTCCTCTATGTAGCAAACCCTGTAGGCGGCCTTCGCCTCAATAAGGGTCTGGGCGCTATTGATGAGGGATTGAACCTGACTCCAATTCCCCCTTCGCTCCATGTGGAGCCTTGTTTTAATCTCCTCATGGTCCAGGATTACCGGTATATGCCCTAGAGTTTCCATCTATCAACCTGAAGGCACCTTGAGGATAACGTTCCTTGACCGGGCCAGTATAGGCAAGGGGTGTGTAGGGGTCAAGAGGGAAACCATCTTTCATCGGAGCACTACTTTCGCCTTGGCAAAACATAGGATGTGAATTATGTTGATGGAAAATCTCAGATTCAGCAATGGGGGCTACCATGAATACGGTGAATCCATCTCACTATAGCCTGCATCTTGAACCGGACCTGAAGACCTTTATGTTTTCGGGGAGCGTCGAGGTTTCCCTCGAGGCCGAAGGAGCAGTGAACGACATTACCCTGAACGCCAAGGAGCTTAGATTGCTGAGCTGTAAACTCCTGAAAGACCGGGAGTCCATAGAGTGCCAATTCTCCATGGACGCCCGCAGAGACGAGATTACGATCCGCCTTCCCGAGGAGATGAACGGCCGCATCACCCTTAGGATCACCTTCTCAGGAGAGATTAATGACCGGATGGTTGGGTTTTACCGAAGTAGTTATTACGCTGGAGGTGAAACACGATACTGTGCAGTCACGCAGTTTGAAGAGAGCGACGCGCGAAGGGCGTTCCCGTGCCTTGACCATCCCCTCAAGAAAGCGACCTTTGATATCGAGCTCGTGATCGCTGAGGGGCTCGTCGCCATCTCCAATATGCCAATCGCCGAGGAGACCCGCGTACCTGACGGCAGGAAAACGGTGCGGTTCCACCGGACACCGCATATGTCCACCTATCTTCTGTTCATCGGCGTGGGAGAGTTCGAGTTCATAGAGGATGCCGGCATGACCATCCTTCGTGTCGCCACCATGCCCGGAATGACACGGCACGCTCGGTTCGGACTTGAATTCGGAAGGAATGCCCTTGCGTTCTGTGAGGAGTACTACGGGATACGATACCCCCTGCCCAAGCTCGATCTCGTGGCAGTCCCTGATTTCGCATCTGGTGCCATGGAAAACTGGGGCGCAATCACCTTCAGGGAAAACCTGTTACTGCACCACCCCCGTATCACATCCAAGGCGGGGGAGCAGAGGATATGCGAGGTGATAGCCCATGAGATAGTGCATCAGTGGTTTGGGGATTTGGTTACACCTTCTGATTGGATGTATCTCTGGCTGAATGAGAGCTTTGCCACTTATTTCGGATATGGTGTAGTGGCACACTTCTATCCCCACTGGGATATATGGGGTCAATTTCTGTACGGCCAGACCAAAGCGGCCCTCACCAGGGACGCACTGCACGAGACATTCCCCATAGAGCTTCCCGGAGGAGAGCACGCCTTGATCAACGCCAGTACCGCCCCGATCATCTATAATAAGGGCGCAAGCATCTTACGGCACCTAGTAGGATATATCGGAGAAACTAGCTTTAAAGAGGGCTTACGGCATTACCTGCAGGAATATGAGTACTCATGCGCGGCGAGCCGAAACCTGTGGGAGGCATTTGAGGAAACCTCGGAGAAACCCGTGGTTGCCATGATGAAGAGCTGGGTTGAGCAGCCTGGCTTCCCCCTGCTGGATGTCACGAGGCAGAGCGAAAAACTCCACATCTCGCAGAAGAGGTTCTCATACCTCCAAACCCAATTCGATCAGCAGTGGCTCGTGCCGATCACGATCAGGGTCTTTTACCGCGACGAACAATCAAGGACGATCACGGCCCTTCTGGATACCAAGGTTGCGGTCATCGAAATCGGGGCAGATGCCGTTGCCTACAAGGTAAATTTCAAGCAGGACGGTTTTTATCGGGTCAAGTATCGCGATGTTGAAAACCTCGCTGAACTGGGCAAACTCGCGCTGAGCAAATCGCTGCCCCCAGAGGATAGGTGGGGCCTTCAAGACGACCTGTACGCCATCGCCATGTGCGGAGATTCCTCCCTTGATGAGTACCTCGAGTTCCTGTCCAACTACAAGGCCGAAGATGCATTCCTGCCCCTTATAGGCATTGCCGCTAACCTCTACCACGCGTATCTCGTGCTCGAGGGCACTCAAAGGGCCAGGGTTGCCTCTTTTGCGAAACCGTTCCTTGAAAACGTGCTATCCCGTATTGGCTACGAACCGGATCCAGACGAAGCATATCCCCGCGCCATTTTAAGAGACGCTATTATGCCCCAGGCCGCGGTATACGGTTCAGAGGAGGTAGCTGAATTCGCCGGAAGGGCATTTTCCCGCCTGACCGGAGGTGGCAGCGTTCATCCGGATATCGCGAAGAGCGTTCTGTACATCGGGGCCTTGAACGGAGGTGAGGCGGCCCTTGCATGGCTTAAAGACAGGCTCAAGACATCTGTTAGCGAGCACGAGAGGATGAACATCTTGATAGCCCTGGGGGGATTCAGGGATAGGAGGATGCTTGAAAAGGTGCAGGACTATATTCTCACGGAGGTTCCCAGCAGAAATAAGTTCATCCCTATAGGCTCCATGGCTGCGAATCCACTCGCCATCCCCTCTCTGTGGGAATGGTTTGTATCTCACCTGGATCTCCTCGAGCAATTCCATCCGGCCCACTTTGAGCGCGTGATCGAGGCAGTCGTCCCTATAGGTGGCATCGACAGGGAGGATCAGGTGCAAGCGATGTTCGAGGAGTATATGAGGGAAAAGGACAAGGCACGGGATGTGATACAGATGTCGTTGGAGAAGTTACGGATAAACTCGAGAATGAGACATTCTTGATTCTTGGCTCTAATTGAAACAGTACATGTAGCCTTAACGCTTCCTTACTCGCTTCTGATCGATCTCGCTTCCGAAATCGGAGCTGTTAAAGGAGGGTATTCCTCTCCGTGAACCCATATGCTTTCATCTCTAGTTTCAACCCGAAGACGGCCATGCTCATCGAAGAGCCTGGCCTTGATGAGGGTCAGATACCCATTGGCAAATGCCTCTGTTCTCACCTCAATCAGCGCATCGCCAGAAGGGCATACGATGCGATAGCCATTCAAGGTGGTCTCAATGCTACATCGTCCTGGATTCTCCCTAATCCGGTTTCCGTCGAACTCCAAGAGCAGGTGAGCCTCTTCATCCATCAATCGAGCTGAGATGCGAGGTCCAGTCTCTCCTGGAAGCACGATATCGCCTAGAAGGAAAAAGCCATTATGCGATCTCTGATCACCGACTACGAAGCCCTGCACCAGCATACCATTGACGAGGTAGTTGTGGTGAGCGCTTATGTGGCTTTCTCGGTATTCCATCGTCTTCTCCCTCCTCTTGCATCCTCTTTCGCAGTGTTTCCAGCAATAAGGGCAACACGCCTGAAATCTCCCCTACAAGCCCAAGGTCGGCCATCTTGAAGATAGGCGCGTGGGGGTCTCGATTAATGGCGATAATGGTCTCCGCCCCGTGTATGGCAGTCGTATACTGAAGGGCACCGGAGGTGCCGATCGAGATGAGCAGTCTCGGCCTCACCGTTTTTCCCGTCTGACCTAAGAGCCGTTCCTCATTAGCCCACCCTGCAAGTACTACGGGCCTCGTAGCGCCTACCTCCCCTTCTAGCAGCTCCGCGAGCTCGAAGAGGAGCTTGAATTGTTCTCTCGATCCCAACCCCCTGCCACCCACAATGACGATCTGTGCGTCCTCCAGATTACTTTCTCGGGCCTGCTGACGTCGGCTCATCAGAACGCGAACCCGTGTCTCGGCTTCAACCTCGATCTCTGGATACACAACCCTGCCCACCGCATTGACGTTATGGGGAAGCTCTTTGAATACGCCGGGGTGAACCGTGGCCATTTGTGGCCTGCGGTGGGAGGTAACCACCTCCGCGAGCACGTTTCCGCTAAAGGCCGGCGCAGTCTGGACCAGCAACCCCGTTTCCGGATCCACCTCCAGACTCATGCAATCCGCACTCAGACCTGTCTTTAGCCTCTTCGCGAGCCTTGGGAAGAATTCCCTTCCAAAGGAGGTGGCTCCTCCCAGGAGAATATCAGGCCTGAAGGCCTCCGCCCACCTTCCTATTACCTTCGTGAAAAGCTCAACCTGATAGCACTTCAGTTCGGGATGCTCCGCCACCATGACCATATCTGCTCCATGGGCGATGTATTCCATGGCAAACTGGTGTACTGCCTCTCCCAGTACAAGGACCGTGACACCGGTGCCGAGCGTCTCTGCCAACTCCCTTCCCTTGGCAACGAGCTGTAGGGTAACTCGATTCTGAAAATAGTTCCGGT
>QMLW01000102.1 GCA_003646935.1 Deltaproteobacteria bacterium | reverse complement strand
TCATCACCAAGGGCCTGAGGGCGAACATCCTGCTCGCCCACTGCCTGAAATTTTGTGGCTCAACGAAGTCCATATCGCCAAAATTTATGCACAAATCCCCCTTTATCGCAAGCGAATTCCCAAAAACATCGTTCGTCCCCTTCCTTGCGGGGTGCTATCGCGGCGTTTTTATGAACGCTTATCTGCGGCGGCGCCACCATCGGGATCGCATTGATCAGGAAAAAACTCAACATGCCTAAAAAAAGGTTGGCTATACAAATGAAAATATAGCCAACCTCAATCCTAGCAGATATAGGCACGACGGGATTTGAACCCGTGACCTCTACCGTGTCAAGGTAGCGCTCTCCCCCTGAGCTACGCGCCTTCTACTGTGTGTCTATCAAGCCCCCCGTGCGGTGTCAAGCGAAATCGCCGTTCATGCCCTTGCTCAGGATGATCAGCCCAATTCTGATATACTGGAGCCCCGATGCGATGGTCAACAAACCCGCCAGCCAGAACGTATAGGGGTTGAGGAACTGTATGTCGATATACCCGGTCGAAAGCACGATGAGCACCGTTGCCAGCTGTACACACGTGGTTGCCTTGCTCAGAATCGATGGGTGAATGGTGACCGGGTAGTGGGTCAGGTAAAACACCAGCACGCCGAGCAGGATAATCACATCCCTGCTGATTATCAACACGGCCAGCCAGGCGGGAATCATCTTATATATGGCCAAGGTGATGTAGGCCGTGGTGAGAAGAATCTTATCGGCAAGCGGATCGAGGTGCGCGCCCAGATTACTTTTCTGCTGAAAGATCCTGGCGATAAAGCCATCCAAGGCATCGCTGACACTTGCAATAATGAAGATCACCAACGAGGCCAGGGCCCGGCCATTGATCATGTATATGACGAAAATCGGCACGAGGATGACTCGTAAAACAGTGATCATGTTCGGAATAGTCATCTTCTCACCACCGTGAATCCCTTGTCGTCAATGTCGCTGATGTAAAATAGAAAGGGCCTCTTGGGGTGGTTCGAGGCCTTCCTTGCCAATCCCCGTGCGTCGCCCTTCAGCTTGATGGAAACGCTCACGTACTCTCGCTTCAATCTTCTTTCCGTGACCGATTCGACTTCAGGAAAATTGGCGGTGAAGAACTCCTTGATAGCGTGAAGTTCCTTATAGGTTTTAAGTCCTCTGAGGGTGATGATGATCTGATTCACTGCCTGTTTAGCGGGCTGAAAGACCTCTACTATATAGGGAACCATGTCGTGAGCCCACTTGTTAATGGCAGACTCCATGGCGCTCATCTCCTCGCTCCGGGCACTGCTGGGCTTTCCTTCCCTGAATCCCTGAGCAAGCGTTGTGCCATCCTTCACTCGTATGGCCCGTAGATACACCGAGGCTCGTGATTCACCGGACATGGTCGCTTCTCCGGTGATAACCACCTGGGCTGATAGCAGGTTGCCCCACTTCAACACGTCTTCATCGGTCAGGCTTATTTGGAGCATGCCCTCATCATAGCCCTCCTCAGGAGGAAAGAACGATCGGTTGATGACCCTAAATCCCCTGTTCTCAAAGACCTGGCTCAGAAGCAGTTCCGTAAGGCTGAGAGACGTGTGGGCCAGGGGGTCGGTCCACCAACCGGAGGCTGAAGACCCCGTTCCCTTCTCCGATACCAGAAAGAGCACGTCGATCTGGAGGGTTCCCCTTTCACGCAGGCCCATATCCTCGAGTATCGTTCCCAAGACCGCCGTGTTTACCCTGGCCTTTATCAGCACCCTCACGTATCGATCGTCTGTGAACTCCGTGATGATTTGATAATTCTGTATCTGTTCCTTTGCCCTGGAGAGAACCTCCTCATACAGCCGTTGAAAGTTATTCGCCATTGCCCGGGGACCCAGTTTCTGGACGAGGTACTCCTCAACGGCCCTTAAGAATGCCTGGGAGATGGCCTCATTTCGGGCATCAGCGACATTTTCACTAAATATTCGCCCCGTTCCGGTGACAATCCTTTCTTCGCTAACGGGCTCTGTGGTTTCCTGAGCAAAGATCGGCTCAGAGGCGGGGAAAAAAGCCACACATAGGAACAATGCGAGTAGAGAGATATTCAGAAACCCTCGCATAGTGCAAAAAAAAGAGCGATGCCTCTGAGTGCCCCGCATATTGTTTCGTGTAATCACTTGATCCATAAAAGGGCCTGCATCGAGTCCTTAGAATAGCCTTAAATCCTCCTTGAGCTTTCTAATAGCCAGCAGGGCCTCTGCTCCTGATATGGAGTCCATTGGCCCGAAGATACTCTGCCTCATACCGCCTTTGGCCTCTATGATGCCCCTGGTGGTGCAGACCATAACCGCATTGAAGTAAGGGACGTCGTTTCTCACATCGGCAAAGGGGGAGATGCTTCCAGTATATTTATTCGCTAAAGAGGGATTATGGGTAAGGGTTTTGATAATATCCGCGATCATTATGGCGTAGCTTGCCCGTAAGATAACCTCATTGGGCGCGAAGGTTCCGTCGGGAAAGGTGTCGAGGCCCTTGATGCCAAGGGTGATGACTTTCTGCACATCGGTTCTCAGCGGATGATCATCTACATCGGGTGGAATGGGTACATCACTAATCGGGGATTTTACGTCCTCGTAAACCTGGTCTAATTTCAGTTCCCGGATAAAGAGGGCTGCAATGTCAATTCTTCTCACCTTCTCGAGAAGGGCCACCTTTTTTCCGATGAGGGTGGTGGGCATGGCCCTTTCTATTTTCATGGCTAGCGTGAGCTGTTGATCTGCCTCGCTCATGAGTGTCTTGTTGATCTCCAGCACCTTTTTGAAAGCCCCGGCTGCGTCGCTAAACCGAAAGGCCTCCTTGTACGCAATGCCCATATGGTAGTAAGGATCGGGCATCTCCGGCAGATCCTTGAGCGTTTTCATTGCCGCTCTAAAGTAGCTCTCCACCTGCTCCAGCCACCCCTCACCCTTCTGTTGTGTGTAGAGACGCATGAATCCCACATAGGCCAGGGCCTTCTCCTGATTACCCTTGGCCAATTCCTCTGCCTTTGCCATGTATTGCAAGGCGGCCTGAGAATCCCCTTTGTGTCCTAGAACTAACCCTAAGCCTCGATGCGCTGGGGCGTATGTTTGATCGAGCGCCATTGCAGACACGAACTCCCGTTCCGCATCCGCAACTTTACCGTTCTCCAGCAATCTCATACCGCTATAGGCATGGTGTTCAGGGGTATCGAGCGTTGCTATCGGCACCCGTGTCGTTGGGGCGCAGCCGCCTAAGAGAAGAACCCCAGCGATGAAGCCCATAAAGGCCAAAAAGCCGTTCCTCCATCTCAAAGCATCCATAATCCCCGCACCTCCTTGTATGGAACCTATGGCGAGTAGAATTTCAGTCTAAAGAAAATGCCCTTAAAGGTCAAGCTATTGCCTGAATGCCCTCACCATGTGGATTATCTCCGAGCGATCGTCGGGATTAACCCAGACAACCTCTGGATCGGCCCTGAACCAGGTTATCTGTCTCTTTGCGTACCTCTTGGTATCTCGCTGGATGAGCCTGACCACCTCATCCAGATCCCAATCGCCTTTGAGATAGCCAACGATATGCCGGTACCCGATGGCCTTCATAGGCTTCAGCTCTGGCCCATACCCCATCCTGAGGAGCCCCTCAACCTCGCCAACGAGTCCGGCGTCGATCATCGAAAGGGTTCTGCTGTTAATCCTGTCATAGAGGACTTCTCTCTCAACGAAAAGACAGAGGTGGAGCGGCAAGAATCTCCTGTCTGAAAAGCTATGCTCATCGGTCACCTCCGAGAAGGGCCTTCCCGTAAGATCGAGTACCTCTAAGGCCCTTATGATCCGTATCGCATCCGTCGGGTGAATACGCTCCGCCGCCTTGCTGTCAAGGTTGCACAATCTCTCATAGAGATAGGTCGAACCCTTGTCTTCGCATTCCTCCCACAACTTCTGTCTCAATTCTCGCTGAGAGGGAGGACACGAGAAAAGGCCACCCAGGAGGGCCTTTACATAGAGCCCTGTACCCCCCACCACGATGATAGGTATATCTCTCCTGCTCAAATCATCTATGATGGGAAGAGCGTGGGAACGAAACAGGGCTGCGTTGAACTCTTGATCCGGATCAACGATATCGATCAGATGATGAGTGATGCCTCCTCTTTTAGGAATTGGAAGCTTTGCAGTGCCTATATCCATGCCTCGATACACCTGCATGGAATCAGCATTGAGTATCTCAGCCCCTAAAAGCGAGGCCAATTCGATGGCCAACTCGCTCTTTCCGGAAGCAGTTGGCCCGCTGAGTATGAGTAATTTTGGGAGCTCCTCTGTCATGAGACTAGAACCCAGAACACCGGAGAGGTGTCAGCGCATACTGCTTAATATCGAACGTCGATGAGATAGAGTCCTCCTGGGGGGGCCTTGGCTTCGGCCTGCTGCCGATCTTTGGACTCCAATATCTCCTGAACCCTGTCGACGCTGATCTCTCCGAGGCCCGCCTTTGCAATGGTGCCCATGATAGTTCTGACCATATGTCTCAGAAAGCCAGTGGACTCAAAATCAAACACAAGGAGATTGTCCTCCCTAACGCTCAGTGCTGCCCGAATCATGGTCCGAACTGCGTTGATTTGTCCGTCTCCCGCTGAGCAGAAGGCGGAAAAATCATGGGTCCCCGTGATGATCTCCAGGCACTCCATCATGGGCTTTGTATCGAGCGAGCGTGCTATGTGCCATGCATACTGTCGAAGGAAAGGAGATCGGAGTTTCTCGTTATAGATTCGATACTCATATACCTTGCTCTTGGCATCATACCTGGCATGGAAATCAATAGGTGCATATTCAGCCTTTTTTATAGCGATGCTTTCCGGAAGCAGGGAATTGAGGCCTTTGAGGAAAACAGGGGGGGTCAAGGTCGTTGCAACCCTGAAATTCGCTACTTGATTGACGGCATGTACTCCAGCATCCGTTCTGCCTGAGCCGATCAGCGTAACGGGCGCGCCCACCATGAGCCCTATTTTCTCCTCTATGGTTCCCTGTATGGTGGGCTGATCAAGCTGTCGCTGCCACCCAAAGTAACCTGTTCCGTCGTAGGCAATCACCAATTTGATGTTCTTTTCGCCCTGCCTCTCATCCACAATCTTTTCCCTCTGCCGAAACCCCCGCCAGCGCCATTATACCACGCTTCAAATGGTTGAGACACCTCCATACCATTTTTCTTGGACTAGCTTATCAGGAGCGCGTACCGTGATCGAGGAAATGGATCGTGAAGGCCTAAAAAAAGGGAAGTCACACGACCTCCCTTTTATAGCCCGTGTTGGACAAGCAGATTATCTCTTTGAATATTGGTACCTGGCCCTGGCAGAGCGCAACCCATACTTCTTGCGCTCCTTTATTCGGGAATCCCTGGTGATGAAACCCGCCTTTTTTAAGGGCTCTCTGAACTCATCATTTATCTTCAGGAGGGCGAGGCTTATGCCGTGTTTAATAGCACCAACCTGGCCGGAGAATCCTCCCCCCTTCACGTTCACCGTGATATCGTATCTCCCCACGGTATTGGTAAGCTCCAGGGGTTGGGTAACAATCATCTTGGCAATTTCAGTGGTGAGATAATTGTCTATGGGCTGCTTGTTTATGACGATGTTCCCCTCACCCAGTTTCATCCAGACCCTTGCGACCGCCCTCTTCCTTTTACCAGTAGCGTAAAAGTTTTCTTCCGCCATTTAGCTCTCCAAATTCACCGGTTGTTGGGCTTGATGAGGATGGTTCGGGCCGGCGTAAATCTTGAGCTTTGTCAGCTGTCTTCTACCAAGGCTCGTCTTAGGAAGCATCCCCTTTACCGCGAGCCTGATGAGGTCCTCGGGTTTCTTCTCAAATAACTGCCTCGCAGTGGTCTTTTTGAGCCCGCCCACATACCCACTGTGACGGTAATAGGCCTTTTTATCCAATTTACCCCCGGTTAATGCCACCTTATCCGCATTCACCACGATTACATAATCACCGGCATCCATGTGAGATGTAAAGATGGCCTTGTGTTTTCCCCTCAGGATGGTTGCGATTTCACTGGCCAACCTGCCGAGGATCTTATTCGAGGCATCTACGAGATACCACTTCTTGTCTACCTCATGCTCTTTTGCGACAAAGGTTTTCATTTCTCTGCGATCCGGCTGCCCTCGTGCCCTTACTACCCGGTAGTTATGATTATAGATTATTGCTAAAGTCATCTTCTTTAAAGAAATTTCGCCGTATTGTCAAGGATATTTAAAAGAATAATTATGAACTCAATAGTCATTAAAGCATGTATGGAGTTTACTTATACGAAAATAATTTAAATAATTAAAATAACTTGACAACCTTTGTTGTGCTCACTAAGGTGCACAAGAATTTAATAATATCGCCTAGACTTAAAAATATGCAGCTTGGAGATGCTTTCAATTGGAGATAGCAATGGAAAGGAAAAAAATAACCATCGCCGGCCTGATCGCCAAAAAAGAGCAGGGGGAAAAGATAACCATGATGACCTCCTATGACTACCCCACGGCCCAGATGGTTGACCGGGCGGCTATTGACACCATCCTGGTCGGAGATTCGTTGGGCATGGTGGTGCTCGGCTACACCTCCACAGTGCCTGTGAGTATGGAAGAGATGATTCACCACACAAAGGCGGTAACAAGGGGTACTACGTATGCCTTTGTAATAGGAGATATGCCTTTCATGTCTTACCAGACCGGTATTGACAAGGCCATTGAAAATGCCGGCCGATTTATAAAAGAGGGTGGATGTGACGCTGTGAAGCTTGAGGGTGG
>QMLW01000101.1 GCA_003646935.1 Deltaproteobacteria bacterium | reverse complement strand
TCTTTCCACCGAAGGGCTCATGTATGTAATGGAGATCTCTTTCAACAACGGGTTATTCGTCTGTTTCACGTGATGAAATCGCTCCGCGACGTGGAGGCATCCCTTTCGAGCACCACCACGGCGACGCCATAGTCGCCCTCATCAGAGAGGGTCACGTACCATCCTGCGATCCCCTCGTTTTGACAGATACTCAGTGCCTTTCCTGTGAGCCTTAGCTCAGGCCGGCCCGTGGGGTTATGGACGATTTCTATATCCCTCCACCGAATACCCCTTCGCATGCCTAAGCCGATTGCCTTTGAAAATGCCTCCTTGGCAGCGAACCGCAACGCAAGGGAGGAAGCGAACCGCGAGCTATGCCGGCTGAGATGGATCTCCCTGGCCGTATATACCCTGCTGATAAATCTGTCTTTCCACCGCTCGATAGCGAGGGCTATCCTCTTGATATCAACGAGATCTACACCAATGCCATAAATCATATCAAATAGCGACCGTTTCTTTTACCGTTCTCGCAAGCCACTATTGGGCCGCATCCACAACGGCCTCTCACTCATTATCGACTTCTGATATTGAAGGCGTCAGATCGTGCCATCATGTCCAGGAGCCGTTCTGTTTCCTCCTCCATGCGTTGGGCCTCTTGTGCCGATCCCTCATGCTCGTAGCCTAGAAGGTGCAATAGACCGTGGATGAGAAGCCTGTCAACGGTTTCCTCAAAGCTCTCCCCAAGGCCTTGAGCGTCTCTTATGGCTGCGTCGAGGGAAATGACTATATCGCCCAACATCGAAGTGTGGAGGTCCGGCTGGGTCGCATCGGTCATGGGAAAGGCGAGTACATTTGTCGGGCCATCCCTGTTGAGATACCGGCGATTCAGCTCCGCGATGTGCTCATCATCGGTGAACACCAGGCTCAACTCGGCCTTAGGATATCCCAAGTCTCTTAAGATCCTGCCTAGCTTTCTCCTTATCCTCGCGGGATCCGTTTTTTTCGTTGGATGCTGCAAAGTTATTTGAATTTCCATCTTCCCTTTTCCTGACCGATTCCCCTTTGCCTTTGGTGACGGGTTCCGGATATTCGATCCTGCTGTGAAAGATGCCCCCCAAGGTCTTGGTAAAGCTCATTTCGATGCGGTTTAGATCCTTTAAGGTTAACTCGCACTCGTCCAGCTGACCGTCGGAGAAGACATTGTTTATTATCTTCTGAACCATGCCCTTAATCCTGGCGGGGGTGGGATCGACGAGCGTTCTGGATGCAGCCTCCACTGCATCGGCTACTAAAACGAGCCCCGCTTCCTTTGTCTGTGGCTTTGGGCCGGGATATCTAAAATCCTCCTCCTTGATGTTGGCGGTCCTGCTTCCCCTCTTCTTAACCTGTTCCCTCGCCTTTGAATAGAAGTAGGTTATCAGGCTTGTGCCGTGGTGCTGCTTGATAATGTCGATGATCTCCTTGCCAAGCCTGTGCTGTTTCGCGAGCTCAACCCCATCCTTTACGTGTGCGGTCAAGATAAGGCTACTCATGGAAGGGGCGAGTTTTTCATGTCGGTTGTCGCCCTTCTGTTGGTTTTCCACGAAGTAGAGGGGCTTCTTTATCTTACCGATATCATGGTAGTAGGCGCTCACCTTCGCGAGAAGCGGGTTCGCGTTGATACTCTCGGCAGTTGCCTCAACCATGTTGCTCACCACCACACTGTGGTGATAAGTTCCGGGAGCCTTGACCATTAAGTCCTTGAGGACGGGCTGGTCTAGGCTGGAGAGCTCGAGGAGCTTGATATCCGTAGTAAATCCAAAGAGCATTTCAATAAGCGGCAGAAAGCCGGTGGCGATAACCCCAGCTAGGGCGCCGCCCATAAAACCGGCCATGAGGGATATCGCGCCTGTGGTCACATCTTGATCTCCCTGAAGGATCTGGATCGATACGGCCATCGCCATGTTTAAGATGCCCACCTTTATTCCCGTTTTTATCAGAACCATCCTCTCCCTGCAGTACCTCACCCCGTACGCAGCCAGCAGAGATCCCAAGAGGAAATAGACAAAGAGCTCCACCCCGCCATCGAGGATAATGGAGGTAAGCACGGAGATGATCAACGAGAAGGCAACCGCTACCTCAAGGCCCTGAAATATTGAGACCAGTATTGCCCCTAAGGGGACGGGCAGGGCAAACAGAAGGGTTTGGATCGTGAAGAAGTGAAAGCCGCGGGCTATCTCCTCAGCCACGATCTTGTAGAGGAGCACCACGAGGAACATGAGCAAAAGGGTTGAACTATTGAAGAGCAGGCTCCGGGAGTCCCCTCGAAAGGTGTTCGAGCTCCCGAGGAGCACCCTATAGCTGAGGGTGAGCAGGATGCCGATTATCACCGCCATGCTGAGGGCCATACCTCGCTGAGGGTAGCGTTCCTGTAATGCTGCCTCGGTTTCCAGTTTTAGAAGGTGCAGGGAGGTGATCTTCTCGCCCTCCCGTACAATCATCTCACCGCTCTTCACCTTGAAATAGATGGGGGTTACCGATTTCCTGGCCTCTTCTTTTCTCAGCTCCGTTTCCCGTATGTTGAATGTGATGTTGGGCCGTATCACCCGTTGGGCAAGGAGCACTGAGGCGAGGGATATTCCCTCATCATCCTCGTTTGCCAGAAGCCGGTTGATTATTTGGCCCACATGTTGGCGCGCGCCCTCAAGGTCATAAAAGCGATCAAGCTCGTCAACCTTGAGCTCTTGCTGGGTGTCTATGTCCCTGAGGATTATGCCCTTGCCCTTCTGTGTCATCAGTACCGTGCTGTTCCCCACCACCCCTCTGTCTAAAATACGGCTTGTCGCCTCTAGAACGCTCTCTTCTATGGCTGAGGAGAAGCCGTGTTCCACAAGCTGGTCAAAGAGCGAGGGATTATCGGTGATCCCCAAAATCTCGAAGAATGTCTCCCTGAACTGCGCGAGGGTTTCTGAGCGAAGCGTTGGCTCCAACTCGACTAATGAGAGCCGTTCCAGCTCCTTTCTGGCCAAGGAAAAGGATTCTCGAATCCTTTGGGTGAGGTATGCGCCTGTGGTGTCAACATCATAGACATACAAGGATGCTTTTACGGCCTCATCCCTTCTCTGCTTGGTTAACTCATTGTCCTCTACGAGGAAATCATGGGATGCCTTGATATCCTTGTTTGCCACATCACCCAATGAGTAGTCTACCTTCGGCGTTCTCAGGATGCTGGGGAAGAGCAGGAAAGATAACCCGAAGCTGAGGATGACGAGATAGATCCACCGTTGGTATCGTGCAAGGTAGGCGGTGAGCCGAGTACCGAGCTTCTTAAAGGGTGAGGCGAACTCTTTTTCTAGTCGTGTGATTTTCATGGCTTGAAACGGAAAGCGGTTCCCCTATTTCCGGGACGGGGTACTATGCTTCTACCTTATCGTAGGCATCGATGATTTCTTGGACCAATGGATGCCTCACCACATCTTCCCTCCCAAAATAGATAAATTTTATCCCCTTGATCCGGGATAACAGGTCGCGGGCCTGTATGAGGCCTGAGCTCTTTCCGTCGGGCAGGTCTATTTGGGTGATATCCCCAGTGATCACGGTTTTTGAACTGAAGCCGAGGCGTGTGAGGAACATCTTCATTTGTTCGGGTGTGGAGTTCTGGGCCTCATCAAGTATGATAAACGAATCGTTCAGGGTTCTGCCCCTCATGAAGGCTAAGGGTGCTACCTCTATCACACCACGCTGAAGCAGACGAGAGCCGCTCTCGAAGTCCATCATATCGTGAAGGGCGTCGTAGAGGGGTCTCAGGTAGGGATTTACCTTCTCGTAAAGATCGCCTGGCAAAAATCCCAGTTTTTCGCCGGCCTCCACCGCCGGCCTTGCCAGGACTACCCTGTCTATCTCCTTTTTCATTAAGGAGGAAATCGCCATTGCCATCGCGAGATAAGTCTTTCCCGTGCCTGCCGGCCCTATACCAAATACGATATCGTTCTCCCGTATGCTGTCGATATATATCTTCTGGTTGATGCTCTTGGGCGTGATTGTCCTTTTCTTGGACGGGATGTATACCCGATCCAAGAAGATGGGTTTCAGCTGGGCCTTGTGGTCGCCGCCAAGGATCCTGATGGAGTAATCGACATCACGTTGGTAGATGGGGTAGCCTTCTTTGATCAGCCCATAGAGCTGATTCAGCAGGTTTTCTGCCATCTCCAGCTCCGGGGGTTCTCCTTGCAGCATGAGATCATTTCCCCGGATGTTGATTGCTATGTTGAGGGCTTTTTCTATGAGCTGGAGGTTACCGTTCCTCTCTCCGAAGAGGCTTCTCGCTAACTCGTTATCATCAAAGGTAACCCTTTTGCCGTCCAGGTGATCCTTTTTATTTCGTAATTCAGGCAAGTTACGCCTTTTCTACCATGGATTCGCAGCTACGCCTCTTCCCGTACATCAAGAAGCTGCTTTAATTATCATACCATGGCGTTTCTATGCAACAAAAGAATGGGCGAAGCGCCCTTTTTATCTTGACAGGGGATCTATCTCGTCATACATCCACCAGAAGTCTTTATAGCTTACGCTCTCAACAGGTATGCCTTGGTTGTTATTGATTTATGATGATATTCGAACAGGCCAAAGACACAAGGCATATGAAACCATGCGCCTTGTGCCCTAAGCCCCATGAATTAAGCGATTTTGGTCATAGTTTCATTTACTCGTTACTTGTCGGTTTGAGGCGAAGCTTTACTCATGGTAAGCCCTTGAATATCAGGTACGGACCGTCGGGGAAGAGTGGCAAAGAAATACAGGGTTGTCCTTCTTGGTGTGAATAGTGAGGAAGAGGCCTTTCGCCACAATATGGCCAGGCTCGGTGTCTCAGGCTCTGTATTGAATGGTTACATTCAGAAGACACCCGTAGTGTTGGTTAGGGATAAAAGCCTGGCGGATGCCAGGAGGTATGCCGAAGCCATAATAAATGCGGGCGGCCTGGCAAATATTCAAGAAACAGGCGAGTTTCCTGAAGAGGTGCTCCCCCATGCAAAGGCCGGCGTGCCCTTACAGGAGGATTTTACGATTTGTCCCAACTGTGGGTTGAAACAGAAGAGGGGAGAGCGCTGCGCCAGATGCGGGTTTGATTTACATGCTTCCCCTCCATAGGCGTTGACCTATTCAACAACCTTATAGACCATATCATTTTCCCTCACCCGTTCCTTTACCTGGATGCCGATCAGATCGCCCACGTTAGCCTCTTCGATGGCCTTGTTATCCAACTCCATGCTCTTGACTTCTTCGGTAAAATCAGTGGTGTGGCCCTTGTACATCAGTGTGTCGCCCTTTTTAATGGTCCCCTTCGTCACCTTTATGGCAGCTACACTGGGCTTTGCAAAGAATTTCTCCACCACGCCTACTTCTTCCTCGGCCATAGTTTTACCTCCCTCTTTTTAAGGCTTTTTGCCGTATATAGCATCTATTTCACCAGGTGTCAAGATTAGCCCCATGGCCCCATGGCCATAGGGGAGTGGTTTAGTTTTGGATTCTAGGATCATGGGGTTGAATAGTATGGCGATTTCAGGTAGGTTTATTCATAATGAAATAGGCTCAAGATAGGATAATCATGGAAGGATACCAAAAACGCCTGAGCGAGATCCTCGCGGACACGGGAGCACTGTTTTTCGATAAGGGTTTGGTTCTCAAGGATGGGAGGCCAACCCCCTATTTCGTAAACTTGGGGGGATTCAATACGGGTCGGCTCCTGATCGAGCTGGGTTCCTTTTTCTCCGAGATGCTCGTGACCGAGTCGCTGGTCGAGGAGATCGATATCATTGTCGGGCCCTCCTACAAGGGGAGCGCCATAGCCTCGGCAGCGGTGGGAGCAGTTTTTCGTGATCATGGAATTGATCTCCGCTTCGATTACGACAGGAAAGAGGCCAAGACACATGGCGAGAGGTCTGCATCCGCGGCCTTGTTCGTTAATAATACCTTCTTCGATGGCTGCAGGATCTTTATCGTGGACGATGTGGTCACCACCATGGGGACGAAGTATGAGCTGATAGAAAAGATAGGAGCAGAGTGCGAAGTTCGGGGATTTCGCTGTGAGATACGAGGGTTGGGTATTGCAGTAGACAGGGAACAAACAACCGCTGTCTATGATGCGAAGGGAAACGCGGTTCTGGATACCAAGGGCTCAGATCCAATACAGGAGCTGAAGGAGAGAACTGGGGTCCCCTTTTTTGCCGTGGCAGGGATACGAGAGATCGTGGAGTACCTGTACCGAAACAAGATCCCGCTGATTATATCGGGGGAGCGAAGAACCATGGATGAGGCCACCAAGAGGGAATTTGATGCCTATATGCAGACCTATGGGAGGGATGTGTAGGGCACAAGGCAAAGGGCGTAGGGCAAGAAGAAGCTGAAAGCTCAAGGCTCAAAGCTGAAAGGAAAGAGGGGATGGGCTCGCGATTGTAAAAGGGAAGACAACCACGGAGAAAGCCGAACCGGGGACGAAAAGGATCGAGCGGGCGGATTGGTCCGAGTTGCTGCTCAAACAGGCTATTTCCATTGCAAACAAGGTAAAGGCCAATGCGATTCTGGTCAACATGGAAACGGTGGCCGACATCGCTCCCTTTGGCAAGACGGTGGAAAAGGGATTTATGGTGATTTTCGTCACCAAGCGAAAGGTATGCCTGGAGAAGGCATCCGGACTGCAATGTGAGACCATTTTGCTCCCCGATGTTCACCTGACCAGAGACGGGTATATGAGCTCGGTTTTCTGGAGGGCATCTCCAAGGGATTGCTCTCAAAGGGCGATGTCGTTGTGCACGTGGGAGGCCAGCTGGAGAAGGGATATATGG
>QMLW01000100.1 GCA_003646935.1 Deltaproteobacteria bacterium | reverse complement strand
TCCATTGTCAGGTTCCATGGGAGGAAATCGGTGGAGCCACCGGTAGGGGTCGAGCCGTGCCTCGTGCCCGCCTGCCCGAATGCAGCGGTATCCGCAGCCACGGTGAAATCGCATGCCTGGCCGATCTCCTGGCCTCCCGCAATCCTCAGCCCGTTGCATCTGCAAATCACGGGCTTTCGAGCCTTGAGAATCCCATCTACCATTCCGGAGAACAGATCCATGTACTGCGCGTATTCCAGTGGCCTCTTGGAATAATACTCGGCATACTCCTTGGTATTACCACCGGTGCAAAAGGCCCTATCTCCGGCAGCGGTGAAGATGATTGCCATCACATCGCGTTCCATGGATGCTTTGTGCATCCCGGCGATCACTCCCTTTACCATCTCCGTGGTGTACGAGTTGAACTGGGCGGGGTTATTCAAGGTAACCCATGCCGTTGTAAGCCCCTCGACCGCTTCCCCGGTATCCGGATTTACAATGGGTTTCTTCTCATACGTGGTGCACGGCGGCTCTTTGCCAAAGTGCTCATCGCCGAAAAGCTGATGATCCTTTACCTCGTTATCCCTTATTAACCAATCTAGTGCCATGATTACCTCCTTTTTATAAAAGTTACCAATAGATCTAAAAATCTGGCTCCAAGACTATCCGTTTAAAAGGCGGCACCTTGTGCGCCTCCTCAAAGGTCTCTGCTATGGTGCTCATGGGCCGAGTCTGCACAAAATCCTCCATATTGATCTTTCCGTTCAGGACCATCTGCAGGACTGCCGGGTAGTATTCCGGCAAACAACCCCAGGTGCCTATAATCTCGGCATCAAATGCCATGAGTCGGCCTATAGAATATTCTGTCTTGGCAAGGCTAAAACCCACGACGATCAATTTCCCGGTATAACCAAGCAAGTTCAAGGCGATCTCTTGACCTGGCTTCGTTCCCGTCACCTCAAATATCTTCCAGCCGAAATTTGGCAGCTCCTGTTCTTTGCAGAGACCTCTAAATTCCTTCGATATGTCCTTTGCATCCTTATCGGTAGAGTTGATAACGAAATCGGCACCAAATTGCAGTGCCCTGTCCAGTTTCTCTTGATTTCGCGCTATTCCGATTACCGTCCCTGCACCCAATGCCTTGAGTACTTGTCCCTGGTATTGCCCAACACCTCCTGTAATACCTATAACCACCACGTTATCGCCCGGCTGGACATCAGCCCTCTTAGCAGCCTGGTAGGGTGTCGTTGCCGCATCCGCTATGACAGCAAAGTGTGATAGCGGAACACCGTGTCTGTCTTTAATTTCACAAAGATCAACACTCGGGACAGGTATATGACTCGAAAAACCTCCATAAATGCTGAGGCTGTTGCCCGGCATTTTTTGATTAAGACATCTGTTGCCCCGACCCGTCTTGCAGAGCAGACACTTCCTGCAGGGCATCACTGCGGGGATAATGACCTCTTTTCCGATCCAGCCCTCATCTCCAGCCACCACGGTTCCTGAAATCTCGTGCCCCAATGTCAACGGCGGCTTCGAAACATTCGGCACACCGTCATAAAAGAATCCAAGGTCTGTGTGGCACACGCCACATCCCGCTATCTCCACCAGCACATCACCAGGCGCAAGCTCGGGCACGGGGATGGTGGTCTTCTCCAATTTCCCCGGGGTGACCTCCCCTGTTTCCTTATTCCTTGCGGTTGGTTGAACCATCTGCCATGTCTGTATTTTGTCTGGAATTTTTGCCATCTTCACCCTCCCTGCTATATGTTTTCATTAAACACTATGTATCCCTAGTTTCTCGCCTATCGTCTGATATTTCTCTTGTCTTTAACGAGCAACGCGTAACTAGCAACCAGTAACAAGATCAGATCATCCCATAGCCGCCATCAACGCACAGGAGCTGGCCGGTAATATAGTTTGCCTCGTCCGACCCGAGAAATACGAACGCAGGGGAGATATCATCCGGTTCCGCAAACCGCTTGAGCAGGATCCTATTCATGTAGATCTCCTTGAGCTTCTCATCGGTCCTAATCTTCTCCGTCATATCAGTAGCCACAATACCAAGAGAGATCACGTTCACACATATATTGTACCGCGCCAGCTCCCTCGCCGCTGATTTGGTGAAGCTAAGGAGCCCACCCTTAGCCGAGGCGTAGTTTATCTGACCCACAGTTCCCACAATACCCGCCACTGAGGTTACGTTTATGACCTTTCCCTTGTTGTGCTCCTTCATGTGCCTTCCGGCAAACTGCGTGCAGAGGAACGCGCCCTTGAGATGGATATCGAGCACTGTATCCCACTGCTCTTCGGTCATCTTGAGCAACATGGCCGGCTTGCTCAGGCCTGCATTATTGACGAGGATATCGAGGTCCCCGAACTCCTCGATGCCCTTTTTCACCAACTCCTCCGCCTCAGCGGCATTGGCAACATCGGCCTTCACGAGAATTGCCTTTCCTCCCATATCCTGTATTTCCTTGACGACCTCCTCACCCGCTGCCTTGTTGGCTGAATAATTCACCACCACACTGGCTCCTGCCTTCGCATAAGCCAGTGCTATAGCCCTTCCCACACCGCGGCTGCTCCCCGTTACCAACGCTACCTTATCCTTGAGTCTCACCTCATCCCTCCTTGCTGTTTTCAGGATCTATGTAGCTACATTATAACTATAACATAGTTACATGGATGTCAATACAAAATATCGATTTTGTAGGGTGGATTCAATGAGTTGCTTTACTCAAAAAAGACAAAACCATACCCATAAATGAATGGGCATGGTTTTGTCTTGTGTGCTACCCCTGCTGGTAGGGAAAAACAGCCAATAATAGTCTATGCCTTCTACTGGCGTATGTGCCTCAACCGCGCCTCGCTATGTTCTTTGTTTGAGCATCTCCCGTGTAATCACAAGCCGTTGTATCTGGTTGGTGCCTTCGAAGATCTGCGTGAGCTTCGCATCTCGAAAGAACCGCTCCACTGGATAATCCTTGGTGTAGCCATAGCCCCCGAATATCTGCACGGCATCCGTGGCGATATTCATGGCCATATCGCTACAGAAGCACTTCGACATGGATGCCAGCTTTATATTTGGCTCGCCTCTATCGTGCTGTCTGGCGGCCTCCACCATGAGCCCCCTTCCCGCCTCTATCTGCGTCGCAGCATCTGCCAGCATAAAGCTTATGGCCTGGTGCTTGACCAGCGGCTTGCCAAAGGTCTCCCTCTGGCAGGTATACTCGATAGAGCACTCAAGGGCTGCCTCCGCTATACCCAGCGCCAGGGCGGCTATTGACGGCCTTGACATGTCGAAATCCTTCATGGCAATGAGAAATCCCTCCCCTTCTTCCCCGAGCCTGTTGTCCTGGGGAACCCTCACATCCTCGAGGATGACCTCCGCGGTATTGCTGGCTCGGAATCCGAGCTTATCCTCTGTCTTGCCGATGGACACGCCCTCCTGGTCCCTTTCGACTATGAAAAAGGTCAACCCCTTTTCGCCCGTATTGGCCAGCACGGTATAGAGCGATGCAACCCCCCCATTGGTAGAGAAGAGCTTATGCCCGTTCAATACGTACCCTTTATCCTCTGTTTCCGCCTTGGCCTTGATACCCATGACATCGGATCCCGCAAAGGGCTCGGTGACCAGATAGGCGACGAGCTCTTCGCCCGTTGCAAGCCGTGGGAAGTAGCGGTCTTTCTGGCTCTGGTTTCCCGCCACAATTATCGGGAAGCTTCCAACTGCCTGTATCACCAGGAGCAGCGCTGAAGAAGCACATGCCTTTGCGATCTCCTCTACGCACAGGCAAAACATAAGCGTGTTGTCCCTTTCAAGCCCACCATACGCCTGTGGGAGAAATATCTGAAGCAGACCCATCCCCGCAAATAGCCGAGCGATATCCCATCGAAACACACCCTCCCTGTCCATTTCAGTCGCAATAGGTGCTACCCGCTCCTTCACCACCTTTCTCACATTGTCCAGGATAAGCCGTTGCTCGGAATCCAATTCATCGAAGATCATCTGTAACAACCTCCCGCTTTCGTTCAAGAAATACGATCGTGCCCCTGCAAGGAAAAAACATGGGGTAATAAGAAATCAGAAAACCAATTGGCTATGTGACATACAAGAAGGAATTGGTGAGGTCAACATAAATATACGTCTATCCCCCATTAGAGGTGAACCGTATCCTCTTGTGGGGGACACCATGTTAACGCTTCAGGTTTTCTTGAATATAGGTGACGATATCGTCGGTATAGGTACCAGGCCCGAAGATCTCGGCGATTCCGACCTTTTTGAGCTCCCCTATATCCTCATCCGGAATAATGCCTCCCCCGATGACCAGGACATCGGTGACTCCCTTCTCCTTTAATAACTCCATTATCCTTGGAAACAGAAAGTCATGGGCGCCGGAAAGAATACTCAAGGCAATAACGTCTACATCCTCCTGGATGGCCGTCTCAACGATCTGCTCGGGGCTCTGCCGTAAACCGGTATAGATTACCTCCATTCCGGCATCCATCAGTGCATTGGCAATGACCTTTACACCCCTGTCATGGCCATCGAGGCCGGGCTTTGCGGCCAATATCCTGATCTTTCTTGTGTTCGTCATGGTCATCAGCCTCCAAGAGTGCTCACTGGTTGATATTCACCAAACACATCCCGCAGTGCATCGCATATCTCACCCAGGGTGGCATAGGCCCTCACTGCCTCCAGGATGATGGGCATCAGGTTGTCGCTCCCCCCTGCGGCCTTTCGTAAATCGCCCAGTATATCCTGCACTTTGTCGTTGTTCCTCTCTGATCTGAGCTTTTCCAGCCGTTTGATCTGAGAGGTCCTCACGGCTGGGTCCACCCTCAGGAGATCCTTTGGTGGTTCTTCCTCTATCTGAAATCTATTAACACCGACTACCACCCGTTCGTCTTTCTCGATCTCCTTCTGGTAACGATAGGCGCTATCCTGGATCTCCCTCTGTATGTAGCCCTTCTCAATAGCGGCCGCCGCCCCGCCGAGTTCATCGATGGTCTCAATATATTTCTGGGCCCTATCATAGACCTCTTGTGTCAACCTCTCGACATAGTACGATCCAGCAAGAGGATCCACGGTATCGGTCACGCCCGATTCATGGGCGATGAGCTGCTGTGTTCTGAGTGCAACCTGAACCGCCTCCTCGCTGGGCAGGCAGAAGGCCTCATCCATGGAATTGGTGTGCAGCGACTGCGTGCCCCCTAGCACCGCGGAAAGCGCCTGAAAGGCAACCCGCACTATGTTATTCTTGGGCTGCTGCGCCGTTAAGGTGCATCCCGCGGTTTGGGTATGAAACCTCATCATCATCGACCTCGGATCCTTGGCCTTGAACCTCTCTCGCATAATCACCGCCCACAGTCGCCGTGCAGCCCTGAACTTGGCGATCTCCTCCAAAAAATCCAGATGGGCATTAAAGAAAAACGAGAGCCTCGGCGCGAATTCATCCACATCCAAACCAGCATTAATGGCCGCCTCAACATAGGCAATGCCATCGGCCAAGGTGAACGCCACCTCCTGAACGGCCGTGGAACCCGCCTCCCGAATATGGTACCCGCTTATGCTGATGGAGTTCCACTGGGGAACCTCTTGTGAACAAAAGGCGAAGATATCCGTGATAATCCTCATGGATGGTTTCGGGGGGAAGATATAGGTCCCCCGTGCCGAATATTCCTTGAGGATATCATTTTGGATGGTTCCCCGCAGGTCCTTTGAGGCTGTGCCCTGCTGTTCACCCACCGCGATATACATGGCCAAGAGCACCGCAGCAGGGGCATTAATGGTCATCGAGGTACTCACCTTTTCCAGGGGAATCTGGTCAAAGAGGGTCTCCATATCCTTGAGCGAATCAATGGCAACCCCCACCTTCCCCACCTCGCCCTGGGCAAGGGGGTGGTCTGAGTCGTATCCTATCTGCGTGGGAAGATCAAAGGCCACCGAGAGGCCGGTTTGACCCTGCTCCAAGAGAAACCTGTATCGTCGATTGGTGTCCTCCGCGGACGCAAAGCCTGCGTACTGCCGCATGGTCCAAAATCTCCCCCTGTACATAGTAGGCTGAACTCCTCTGGTGAAGGGGTATTCTCCTGGCAGGCCGATATTCCTTAAAAAATCAAAATCATCCATATCAGTAGGATCATATACCCTCTTTATAGGAATACCTGATGTATTGATGAACTCCGCCTTTCTCTCCGGCCTCTTTGCCAGCGTAGGCTCGAGTTTATCCGACCATCGTTGGTATTCCCTGGTTATCTCCTCTATCGTCTTTCGGTCATACATGGTAACAATCCCCCTCTTTTTCGAACTCACCCTGCCATGCCAAGAAACACACCGGCGGCAACCACGGTTCCTATCACACCAGCGACATTCGGCCCCATGGCGTGCATGAGCAAAAAATTCTGGGGATCGGCCTTGGCACCCACTACCTGGCTCACCCGTGCGGCCATGGGAACAGCAGACACCCCAGCGGAGCCGATCAATGGATTGACCTTCTCCTTGGCAAAGAGGTTCATCAGCTTTGCCAACATGATCCCGGCTGCCGTGGAAAAGGCAAAGGCCACGAGGCCCATGATGAACACGAAGATCACCTGGGGTTTGAGAAAGGCCTCGGCTGACATCGTGGCGCCCACACTGACACCGAGCAGGATGGTAACGATATTCATGAGTTCGTTGCCCGCCGCATCAGAGAGCCTCTTTACCACGCCACATTCCTTGAAGAGGTTGCCCAACATGAACATGGCCATGAGCGGTGCAGAGGCGGGCACGATAAGGCAAATAACCAGCACCGTCACCAGGGGAAAGAGGATCTTCTCCCTCTGTGAGACGG
>QMLW01000099.1 GCA_003646935.1 Deltaproteobacteria bacterium | reverse complement strand
TCTCTTGACAGGGGAGTTAATAAATGGTTCATTGCTTTTAAAACCAACACTCCATTATTCCACCATTCCATTATTCCATGTGTGAGACAATAGGAAACAGTCTCAAAAAAACCTTTTTAATTTCAATAAGTTGTAGAATTTCCGAGACGTTACGTTGTAGCTACAAAGTAGCCACATCGGAAGAGACACGGTGCTAATAGGGAACCGGAAAAGGAGAGGAAGCAAATGAGCGAAGAGAAATCTCAGGGCATGTCCAAAGTTGAGAGGTACTATGAGGACTACGGGGCCAGGGCACGGGAGGAGAAAGCCCAAGGCCACAAGGTAATGACATACCTCTGTTCCCTGGTTCCGGTGGAGATTATTGCAGCAGCGGGATTTATTCCGTTCAGGATCAGGGGCAGTGTTCATGAGCCGATCACCAAGGGTGACGCACAACTGGAAACAATCGCCTGCCCCTTTATGCGCAGCTGCTTTGATCTATCGCTCAAGGGAAGCTGTGACTTCGCTGATGGGATAATCATCCCCCATGCCTGTGACAGCATGGCAAGGACCTATAGTGTATGGAGGTATTCCCTGGGATTGTCCTATTCCCATTTCATCAACCTGCCTCATACCGTAAGGGGTCCATCAATGGAATTCTTCCAGAACGAACTACAGACATTTAGAAAAAGCCTTGAGAGGTTTACAGGACAAGAGATCACCGATGAAGCCCTTGCTGAGGCCATTGATTTGTATAATGCAAACAGGGATAAGGCAAAGGCGTTATATGAGCTGAGGAAATGCGATCCTCCCCTTGTCAGGGGTACTGAAATCCTGAAGATATTGACGGTGGGTATGAGCCTGCCGGTCCGGGAGGCTAATGAGCTATTCGATGAGGTTCTGGAGGAACTCGGGCAACGAAAGGACGCGCCCGTGAGCAAGGCGCCTCGAATCCTCGTGGACGGTGCCTGTGTGGATAACATAGACTTTATCAAGCTCATAGAGGACAGCGGTGCCAATGTGGTTGCCGACAGCCTCTGTATCGGCACCAGGGACTACTGGCCTCATGCCGAAACCGGCATAGACCCCATTGAGTCCCTCGCCCGTCGATATCTGGATAAGATCAACTGCCCCAGAACTTACAGGGAAAAGGCTGGAGACTCCTATGAAGATGACCTGGAGGCGAGGTTCGGTGACACGGGCGCCTTGATCAGGGAATTCACGGTCGACGGGATTATCCTCTATATCTTTAAGTACTGTGATCCCTTTGGATTTGAGGTTCCCGCGCGGAAGTCCTATTTAGACAGCCTGGGGGTTCCTTCACTATACCTGGAGGACGAATACTCGATCGGGACCATAGGACGAATGAGGACGAGGATCCAGGCATTCCTGGAGATGATAGGGTAACAGAGCTTGTTGGGTTTTTTTGGTTTTTTGGGTGTATTGAATTTATAACAGAAAAATGACAACACGCTGCATATAACAAAGCATGAGCAAGGAGGAATGTATACATGGCTGAAGAGCAAAAAAAGGAAGAAAGAAAGAAGAGAAAGACCGCCACCGAAGCCGCCAGTAAGATCGGCGGCATGGTAAAGGCAGCCATCGGGGGTACGGTAAGAGCAAAGGAGGAGGGTAAGAAGCTTGCCTACTCCTTTATCGTTTGCAGCTATGATGAGATCATCAGGGCCATGGATATCGTGCCGGTATGGACCGAGAACTATGCCGGTATATGCGGGGCAAAGCGGGATGCACAGAGATTCCTGGAGAGGGCGGAATCCTTAGGGTTCTCACGCTCCTTGTGTACCTATGCGCTCTGCGGGCTCGGCTTTGACCAGTGGCGAGAGGAACTGGGTGAGATGCCTCCGGATGCACCATGGGGAGGTCAGGCGCGGCCCGATATGATGCTCTCCAGCGGCCAGATCCTGTGTGACCCGAGAAACAAGTGGTACCAGGCAGCGCAGCAATTCATGCCCGATGTTCCAATCTACGATGTCGGCCTTCCATGGCCCATGTATGAGGATGATATCGAGGTTTCCGAGATCCAGGATTACTATATCGCCTATATCGTGGCCGAGCTCCGGGGCCTGGTGAAATTCCTGGAGGAGCAGACAGGAAGGAACATGGATTACGATCGGCTCAGCGATCTGGTCGATCTGGGAGAGAAGACCTGGAACCTGATCTGGGAGACCTATGAGCTGAGAAGGTCTGTACCCACTCCCATGGGCACGGGAGACGCTATGAATACCATGGTGCCTATGGTGTTTATGCTAGGTACCCAGGAGGGATACGACTTCTTTGCAGAGCTCAATAGGGAGCTCAAGGAGAAGATAGCAAAAGGCGAGGGTGTGGTCCCCGATGAGAAATATAGATTGCTGTGGGGTGGGGGTCTTCCCTCATGGTTTGCCCTGACCGATTTCAACTACTTTAACAGCAAGGGAGCGGTCTTTCCCGTTGAGACGACCTATCGCATGATTGAGCCCACCTACCGGCTGAATATACCTGACACGGATGACCCCATAGAGCGGCTGGCCTGGAGGTGGCTCGGGTACTGGACCTACTGGTTTGACAAGGCCAAGAAACGACCAGGGTCCGAGCCGGATGTGGAGCGCCTCATACAGTACATTGAAGACTACCAGATCGACGGCGTTGTCATGCACGAGGCGTTTTCATGCAGGACCTGGCATCTGGGATTGATCTGGCAGCTCAACCAATTAAAGAAGATCTACAAGCCGATCCCCGTCTTAGTGCTCGGGGCGGGGGACAAGAAAAGTCTGGAGCACCGCGAACTCCCCTCCCTGATCCTGGAAAGCGATATCGTCGATATAAGCTCTTACTCGGAGGTAGATACCAGGGCTAGGATAGACGCCTTTATTGAAACCCTGGAATCAACGAAGAAGAGCAAGGCTGATCAACAGTAGGAGGCGGTTCGGTTATCGGATTCTCGCCTGATGGCTTCTATGGTCCGTGCACCGGTCAACCGAAGTCGCCTGGCAAATACGACTTTCTTGCATAGACCACCTTCAACCGGATAAACGCTATGCCGGATTATCTCGCGGGCATCGACATAGGCTCCACCATGACCAAGGTAGTGATCATGGATAACGGGATCATCTCCTCTGTCATGGGACCAACCGGACCGGAGCAGAGAAGGTTGGCCAACAAGGTCATGGAAGAGGCCTTACGCAGGGTTAACCTTTCTTTCAAGGAGATCACCTACCTCGTGGCCACCGGCTACGGGAGGATTAACGTTCCCTTTGCCGACAAACAGATTACCGAGATTACCTGTCATGCAAAGGGCGCGGCACATTTCTTCGCAGAGGCAAGGACAATTATCGACATAGGGGGGCAGGACAGCAAGGCGATAAAGATCCAGGACGGCAGGCCCATAGATTTTGTTATGAATGACAAGTGTGCAGCCGGTACCGGTAGATACCTCGAGGTTACTGCTGATGCCCTCGGCATACCCATAGAGAAAATGGGGCCTACCGCCTTGGGCGCAAAGAATCCCGCTCAGATCAGCAACATATGCACCGTTTTTGCCGAGCAGGAAGTGGTGGCTAGGTTGGCGGAAGGCGTTCCGCTGGATGATTTAGTGGCCGGCATCTTGGAGTCGCTGGCCAGCAGGATCTCGCGGATGGTAAACAGGCTCAAGGTAGAAAAGGAACTGGTGATAACCGGTGGGGGAGCAAAGAACGTCGGCCTGGTTACGGCACTGTCTGAGAAATTAGGATGTACAGCGCGCGTTCCCCCTGAGCCCCTGTTAACCGGGGCTGTTGGTGCCGCATTGCTGGGAAAGGATATGGTCGGAAAGGCACTGAAACAAGGTCTTCCCTTGGAGAAAAAGGAGCGCTCCTTACGGGAAATATCGTTATATTAATGAGATCAAATGCTGCCCTCCATAGAACTATCCCCATAACAGGTAGGCCACCACGGCACGAAGTCACTATGATTCTACGGATTTAAATACATAATCGATACAGAGAATTATGGTAAATGTTCGTGTCTTAGTGGCTTTGTGGCTGAACTGGGAGCACAATCTCCTAATAGTTTTGCAAAAAGGCCTGAGAGAACCATTGAACACCGCGGGTGATTCTGGTAAGGTGTGCGTCAATCCAAAGTCCGTACGAGGCGGTAGCACTGATAATCCATGAAACGGCTCCTTGTTTGCATATGCTTGCTCTTAACACACCTACTCCCCGCACATAGCGTTCATGCAGCCACGATCCATCCGACATTTCAAGGATTAGTCCATCGCCTCTACAAAGACGGCATGGATTTAGAGTATCTCACCTCTGTGTTTAGCCGCCCGGAGTTAGGCTTGTTGCCCGAGATAGTAGCGAAAGGCCTTGTCCGAAGGGAAGCTCGCCTCAACTATGCTCAATTCCTCGAGGACTACGCGGTCAAAAAGGCCATCTCCTACCTCGAGGCTCACAAGAGCATCCTGATGGAGGTTGAAGGCCGCTTCGGCGTCTCCGCCCCCGTGGTAGTAGCGATCCTCTGTGTTGAAACGGCGTGTGGAACCTACATTGGTAGATATACCACCTTCAACCTGTTAATAACCCAAGCCTTGTCCATCGAGCCCGACATCTACCGTGAGATTTATCGTCTCATCCCAACAGAGGAAAAGAGGGGATTGACGCAGCAGACAGTAAAAAAGAGGCAGAAGAGAAAAAGCAGGAAGGCGTACCATGAACTCAAGGCCTTGCTGAACTATACGCGGGATCATGGGATTGATCCCTTTTCTATACAGGGCTCAGCCGAGGGTGCGATCGGAATCCCGCAGTTCCTTCCCTCGAACATCACGGTATACGGCTACGATGGCGATGGCAATGGCACAATCGATCTCTTTCAGCACCGAGATGCCATCGCCAGCGTTGCCTCATTCCTCAAGGCCTTCCGTTGGAGGGAGGACAATAGTTACAAAAAGAAAAAGCAGATCATCCGTCGATACAACCCGAGCGACTATTATGCAGATACCGTGCTCGCCCTAGCGGATAAACTCAAGGATTCCTGGCCGTAAATCCCCTTAGGCAATGGTTACGTCCTTGCTGAGGTACACATCCTGAAGGGCATGAAAGATCTTCACCCCATCGGCGAGTGGCTTCTGGAAGGTCTTTCTGCCCGTAATCAGTCCCATGCCTCCGCCCCTCTTGTTGATGATGGCCGTGTACACGGCATCGGCGAGATCGTTCTTCCCGGAGGGACCACCGGAGTTTATCAGGCCGACCCTTCCCATATAGTTATTCGCTACCTGATACCGGACGAGATCTATGGGGTGATCGGACGTCAACTCGGTATACACCTTATCATGGGTCTTTCCGAAATTCAGCGCGGTAAAGCCGCCGTTATTTTCCGGGAGCTTCTGCTTTATGATGTCCGCCTCAATGGTGGCACCTAGATGGTTTGCCTGGCCGGTGAGATCCGCGCTCACGTGGTAGTCCACGCCTTCCCTCTTAAAGGCGTCGTTCCGAAGGTAGCACCACAGCACGGTAAACATCCCCAACTCATGGGCAAACTGAAATGCCTCGCTTACCTCGGTGATCTGCCTATTTGACTCCTCGGATCCAAAATAGATGGTGGCACCCGCTCCAACGGCGCCCATATCAAATGCCTGCTCGATGCTGGCAAAGAAGACCTGGTCAAACTTATTGGGGTAGGTGAGCAACTCGTTATGGTTGAACTTCACGATAAAGGGGATCCTATGGGCATATTTCCTGCTCACCGCGCCGAGTACCCCAAGCGTCGATGCAACCGCATTACACCCTCCTTCAATGGCCAGCTTTACGATATTCTCGGGATCGAAGTAATCCGGGTTAGGAGCAAAGGATGCGCCACCGGAGTGCTCCACCCCCTGATCCACCGGAAGTATGGAGAGATAGCCGGTATCCCCTAAGCGGCCATGGCTGAATACCCACTGCAGATTCCGCAGCACGCTATTCGGCCTGTCTGTTTGAATCAGCACCTTGTCGACAAAATCCTGGCAAGGGACTATCAACTTCTCGCTGCTGATCGTAGTGCATTGATGATTAATAAGATAATCGCCTTTTTCCTTTCCCAAAAGCTCATAAATGGTGTCAATCATGGGTACCTCCTTGGTTTAAAATTCTTGCCAATCCTGAATTCTCTCGTAACCTTCTCTTCTTGCATACCATTATTTTTCATACGTCGCGCTTGCGCGGCGCTTTATAAAATCGTGAAACGATTTTATATCTTGATACAAAAATACTGCTCATTTGTCCATCTTATTGCCCGGTTTTTCTTTTATTACGCATTGATTTTATCCTCATTTCCGTATAGAGATGAATGGTCCGTTTTGCCGGCTTTTCAATGAATCGTTGAAACGAGGGCGTTCCGTGTTATCACGAGGGCTTGCAGGATTTATGGTACGCACCGTTAAAGGATTTTGCATGGGTGCTGCAAATGTTATTCCAGGGGTATCAGGCGGTACCATGGCCCTCATACTCGGGATATATGTGGAATTGATCGATGCCATCCGCTCCCTAAATCTAAAGGCGCTGAGGCTTCTTGCCGTGCTGAAGATACGAGAGGCGCTGGGAGCTATCTCATGGCCCTTTCTCCTTCCCGTGGGCTTGGGTATCCTGCTGGCCACCGTGTCGCTGGCAAGGATACTGAGCGTGCTCTTGGAAACCTATCCGGTGATGGTCTGGTCCTTTTTCTTTGGATTGATCCTATCCTCGGTCCTTACCGTGAGCAAGGTCGTCCAAGAGTGGGGAGTAGGCACCTTTGCAGGAGCTGCCCTCGGCGCTATTGGTGCCTTTTTTCTCTTCGGGCTGGTACCTGCCGCTACGCCGAATTCCACATGGTTTATATTTTTGAGCGGGG
>QMLW01000098.1 GCA_003646935.1 Deltaproteobacteria bacterium | reverse complement strand
TGATAATGCGGGGCCGCACCAGAGATCTCCTGTTGTGGACCTTCCTGATGAAGTACCGTAGCATCGTTTCGGTAATATCGAAATCCGCGATGACCCCGTCCTTCATGGGCCTTGTTGCCACAATATCCCCTGGAGTTCGGCCGAGCATGGTCTTCGCTTCTTTTCCGACCGCCAACATCTTGTTTCCTCCCCGGTCACCCTTCTTTATCGCTACTACCGAAGGCTCGTTCAGCACTATCCCCTTGCCTTTTACATATACCAAGGTGTTGGCGGTACCCAAGTCAATGGCCAGGTCGTTTGAGAACCAACCAAAGAGAGGATCTAATAACATGGATATCTCCTTTTAAAATCCAATACCTGCATTACCTTAAATAATTTTAAGAGATTTATCAATAAAAATAGCGCCTACCCCAAGAAAGCCGCGGCAGTTCGCTCGACGCAGGATTCAGCCAACGGCCTTCTTTTGTCTTGACAACGCATGAGAGCTATGATTAGTAAGATGGATTATTTTCGACGGGAGGCAACTGTTTCTCTATGAAGCGAACCTTTCAGCCAAGCAATATAAAGCGGTCTCGTGTCCATGGCTTCCGTGCGAGAATGCGCACCAAGGGCGGAAGAAAGATTCTCAAAAGAAGGAGGGCTAAAGGCCGGAAAAGACTTGCTGTGTAACGAGTCGTATGGTTCAATCGTCTGTAAGCAGTGGGGATCACGCGCATTGCCTATAGGGTGAGGCCTTGAGATGAGATCATCCTCGCTTACGAAAAAGGAGCGGATTCTTAAGAGGGCCGACTTTATCGACATTAATCTTCACGGAAGGAGATTTCGAACAGAGAATTACATTATTATCGTGCGGCCAAACGGCGAGGATATCACGAGATTAGGTATAACGGCCAACAAGAGGGTTGGAAATTCCGCAAAGAGAAACCGCTTGAAACGATTGATCAGGGAATTCTTCCGTCATCACAAGCACGACATGCCGAAAGGATACGATGTAGTAATCGTCCCTGTACACGAAATCCAGGCGCCGAGCCTATCTAAGGTGCATGAGGAGTTGGGTAGCGTATTAGTAAAAAATGGTACACTTTTTTCCTAAACCGAGCATATGTGTCATAGCGTTAATCAGATGTTATCAAGTAATAGTATCGCCTTTTTTCCCAACCTCGTGTCGATTTACGCCCACATGTTCCACCTATGCCTCCCTTGCCATTAAGAGATATGGTATCGTTAAAGGAGGGTTCCTCGCGGCAACAAGGATCCTTAAATGCCACCCCTTTCACCCGGGCGGCTATGATCCCCTCAGGTGAGCCCTGCTAGAGTGTTGGCGTGTGTTCTCCACGCGGCGAAAAAAAGATCCCCAGCAGACAGGTAAGGGGCCAGCAGATAGGCAATGCTCGCCGGGCGAACAGGCCTCTCCCTTCTTTAGCTGCTCGCTTTGCGTATGTGCTTGCCTGCTTTCATCGGTCGTTGGGGATCATGAGTTGCTAATTGTGGTGCAAGTGATTATGATCTACCGTGATTAATGTTGGATCGTTCCATGGATAAAAGAACATTATTGGCCTTGGTCCTATCGTTTATCGTGTTTCTGGTCTGGTCCCTTCTGTTTGGCCCAAAACCGGCCGAGAAACCCCCGACCCCGGAACAGGAGCAGGTGCAGCAGCCCGTACCGGAAAGGACAAAGCCCCTTGGCCCCCAAAAGGAGCTGATGCTGGAGGCAGAAGCCCGAGCAGCGGATATTACGGTGGACACTGAGCTCTACTCTGCTCTGTTTTCCGGCTCCGGCCCAATGATCAAGGGGTTTAAGCTAAAAAAATATCGATCCACCGTTGAAAAAGACTCCCCCTTAAAAGAGCTAATCCACGTGAACAATAAGGACGGCTATGGATTCAACCTCGGGTTCGCCGGCCAAAACATCCCGAACAGTACCTGGGCTGCGTTTACGGTACAGAAGGAAGGCATAGTGCTAGCGAGAGGCGATCAACCCGAGGAGTTGGTCTATGAGTGGGTGTCTCCTCAAGGGGTGCGCATACAAACGCGGTTCCTCTTCCACGCCGAGAAATACGCTATTGACCTCACCGTCATGGTAAACAACGGGTCAGAGTACGTTATTGATGATGCCCTTTCGCTCCACCTTGCGCATCTTCCCAGGGCAACGAAGAAGGCGTACGGCGTATTCGAGGGCATGGCCCTTTTGCTCGACGACAAGCTTAAGCAAATCAAGGCAGGCAAGATAGAGGAAAAGCGGTTTCAGGGCCAGATACCATGGGTTGCTTACGAGGAGCCGTATTTCATGCTTGCTATAGCAAATGAAAACAACACCACGCTCACGGCAAAGGGCACAACGCTTCCCAACGGAGAAATCAGGATTTCCTATCTAACCCCCTCCCTCAATGTGAAGCCCTTGGAGAGGATCACCGAGAATTTCACCCTTTACTTGGGGCCGAGGGATCTCTATGTGCTCAAGGGTCTTAAGAAAAAACTTGAAAAGGCAATCAATTTCGGATGGTTCGATATAATCGCCAAACCCCTGCTAGTCACGCTCCGCTTTTTCAATAAATATGTCTCGAATTACGGCATATCCATCATCCTGCTTACCGTCCTTGTCAAGATACTGTTTTGGCCTCTTACCCGTAAAAGCTATCAATCCATGAAGGAAATGAGAAAGCTCCAGCCCATGATGGCCAAGATACGGGAAAAGTATAAAAACAATAAGCAGGAAATGCAGAAACAGCTCATGAGTCTTTACAAGACCTATAAGATCAATCCCATGGGGGGTTGTCTGCCCATGTTGGTGCAGATCCCCGTGTTCTTCGCCTTTTATCGAATCCTCCCCAGTTCGATAGAGCTGCGACACGCTCCTTTTGTGCTTTGGATCAACGATCTGTCCGCACCTGAGAGGCTTTGGTCCTTCCCCTTTAAGGTACCCTTTATGGCTCCCCCTTACGGCATTCCGGTTTTGACCTTATTAATGGGAGCATCCATGTTTCTCCAGCAAAAGATGACGCCCTCTCCAGGTGACCCCGCTCAGGCCAAGATGATGATGCTCCTGCCAATCGTGTTTACTTTTTTATTCATCAATTTTCCATCGGGTTTGGTCCTCTATTGGCTGGTAAACAATTTGCTATCGATTGCCCAACAATATAGGATTAACAGACAAGTGGGTTGATATCAGGAGGAAGCCTTATGTCGTCTATCGAGATAGAAGCCAAAACAACACAAGAGGCCATAAAAAAGGCCTGCGAACATTTTCAAATGAGCCAAGAGGAGCTCGACATAGAGGTCTTGGAGAGCAGGTCCGCTGGTATCTTCGGAATTGCGGGCAACAGGAAGGCCAAGATCAAGGCCACTCCCAAGGGCGATGCAAGCATGGTGCTCGCCCAAAAGACCTTGACGAAGATACTCTCGCTCATCTCCCCAAATACCGAGGTTTTTACGGAAAAACGGGGGGATGATATAATCCTAAATTGCAAGGGAAATAACCCTGGAATACTCATCGGATCTCAAGGCAAGACCCTGGAGGCCATTGAGTTTATCATCAATAAGGCGGTCAACAGGGTATCGGAGAAAAAGATACGGGTAATCGTGGATACCGAAAATTACCGAAAGAGAAGAGAGGAATCGCTCAAGCGGCTTGCCTTGAGTATGGGGGAAAAGGCCAAGAAGACCGGAAAGCCCGTTATCACGAATCCCATGAATCCCCACGAGAGAAGAACGGTCCACCTCGCGCTGAAAGCAGATCAGGCGATTCAGACGAAAAGCAAGGGAGAAGGCCTCTACAAGAAGATTCTGATCATACCAAATGCAGCAAGGGTTGATGAAAAACAGGGCGAGTAAGCTCGATTTTCCCTTTCGGTATGGACTACAAGCATGATACCATTGCTGCCATAGCCACGCCCGTGGGTATGGGCGGCATAGGGATAATAAAGATCAGCGGGAACCTCTCTGTTGGTATCGCTCAAAAGGTCTTTCGGCCAAAGCACCCCGTCAGATCATTCGAAAATTTCCGGCTCTACCTGGGGCATATAATCGATCCGGGCTCGGGACTTCCCGTGGATGAGGTCCTGATATCAATCATGCGCGGCCCCCTCTCGTACACACGAGAGGATGTCCTTGAGGTCAATTCACACAGTGGGCACGCGATCCTTTCCAAGGTGCTCCACATCATTCTCCAATCCGGCGCTCGTTTAGCTCAACCAGGGGAGTTCACCCTTCGTGCCTTCCTGAACGGCAGGATAGATTTAACACAGGCAGAGGCCATTATTGACCTTATTAACGCTAGAAGTGAGACATCGTTGCATGCAGCCGCAAACCAGCTTGCCGGTGGATTCCTGAGGCGGCTTGAGGAAATCAGAGGACAACTTATCGAGATCATGGTGGAGATTGAGGCCTCCATGGATTTCCCCGATGAACAACACACCAGAATCGATCGACAACGTATAGCGGATCGTATCCGTACCACCATCCTCAGGCCGACCAGGGAATTGATATCCGCCTATTCCCAGCGAAAGGTATGGCACGAGGGAATAGCGGTGGTAATAGCGGGGCGTGTGAACGTGGGTAAATCCAGCATCCTTAATAGGCTCCTCCAGAAGGAGCGGGCGCTTGTCACTCCTATACCGGGCACAACTCGGGATCTCCTTGAATGTGGCATAACCATCAAGGGAATCCCCATACGGATAGTGGATACGGCTGGGATGCGCAAGGTGCGGGGTACGGTCGAGAAAAAAGGGCTCGCCTTAACAATGGATCGCGTCAGGTCAGCGGGCATTATCCTTGTGGTAGTCGACAGGAGCAGGCCGCTCAATCAGCACGATCTCAATGCGTTGGGGAAAGCGGATAAGAAAGATGTTATCGTTGTCGTAAACAAGATCGATCTTCCCCGAAAGGCAAGCGAGAAAAAGATCGAAGACGCATTCGGGGGTCTTCCGAGGGTTTATGTCTCAGCCCTTACAGGAGAGGGTTTCAACGAACTTACGAACGCCATTCATCGGCTTATTCTGAGCAGGGCAAACATTACGCCCGCACCATCCATTATTCCCAACCTACGCCATACCGTGGCGCTCCAGCAAGCCGTTGATTGCCTTGAGAAGGCATTGCGAAATATAATGGAGAACCTTCCCTTTGAGATAGTGGCTGCTGATCTGGTGTGGGCGAGAAACGCAATCGATGAGATAACGGGACACACAACAAATGAGGAGGTAATAGACGGCATCTTTAACAGGTTTTGTTTAGGGAAATAATCAACGGATATTATTCGTATCTGAATCAATAAATTGATTGAGAAAAAAGGGGTAATAGTTTATACTCTCTAGTTAAAAAAGGGTTGTGAATCGACATAAAAACCTTATGGATTTATAGGAAGTAAGGCCTGATTATCGCTTCATGCCTGTGGCGGAAAGAGAGTTGTGGTTGAGTAAGGAGTGTATCGGAATTGTGGGTTGGAGTTATCTTACATACAGTAACCTTATACCATGGAGGAAGATAAGATGAATTTTGAACTACCAGAGGAACTGCAGATGCTCAGAGACACCGTACGTGATTTTGTGGATGAGAAAATTGCTCCGTTTGCGGATGAATGGGAAGAGAATCACCATTTTCCCTACGAAGAGGCTATCAAACCCATGGGAGAGTTGGGGTTTTTTGGGACGGTTATGCCTGAGGAGTATGGCGGTAAGGACATGGGGTGGTTGGCAGCGATCATACTAACCGAGGAAATCGCCCGTGGTTCAAGCGCATTAAGGGTGCAGATCAATATGCAGACCACGGGGAATGCCTTTACTATCTATCATTATGGCGGCGATGAGGTAAAGAAAAAATATATCCCTGCTTTGGTGAGCGCTGAGTGCGTGGGGGCTTTTGCTATGACCGAGCCAAACGCGGGATCCGACGTCCTCTCTATGAAATCCACCGCAGAGGATAAGGGCGACCACTGGCTTTTGAACGGATATAAGACCTGGATATCCAACGCGAGCGTCGCCGACACAGTCCTGTATTATGCCTACACCGACCGATCCGCTGGCACTAAAGGGCTTTCAGCCTTTGTAATAGAGCCGAAGAATTTCAACGGCATTACCACCACTGATCTAGATAAGACGGGCACACACTCCACTCCGACCGGCGAGATTATCCTGGAGAACACCAAGGTTCCTAAGGAGAATATTGTCGGAAAACCAGGGGATGGGGTGAAGATTATATTCGGATCGCTTGCTAATTCCCGCCTCTCCTGTGCGGCCGGGGGAGTTGGTCTCGCCCAGGCCTGTCTAGAAGCGGTGTTGAAATACGCTATGGAGCGAGAACAGTTCGGACAGCCGATCGGAAAGTTTCAGATGAACCAGGATATGATTGCGCAGATGTCCGCTGAAATCGATGCCGCTCGGCTTTCCTGTTACAGGGCCGCATGGCAGAAGGATCAGGGGGTGTTGGGTAACAACCTGGAGGTTGCTCAGGCTAAGTATCTGGCCGGTGAGATAGCCTATAAATGCTCCCGATACGCGATGAGCATCCTCGGGGCCTACGGGTATTCAACTGAGTATCCAGTGGCCAGATACTACCGAGATGCACCCCCTTACTCGATGGTGGAAGGCTCACATAATATCTGTAAGTTTATTATTGCACAAGATCAATTGGGTATCAGAAAGGCAAATAGATAGGATGCGTTCCCCATCCCGTGCTACGCTACGGGAACAGTGAAACAACGCGCTAACGGGAATTGTTTAAAAAATGATGATAAGAGGGTTAAAAGATGGTAAAAGATAGTAAAGAAATACCGTACCCATCACTGAACCTATGGTAAGGGATAACGTTTTATGGGAACTATCTGATGGCAATTCACAAAACGACACGTGTAAATATGGATTATTATCAAC
>QMLW01000097.1 GCA_003646935.1 Deltaproteobacteria bacterium | reverse complement strand
GTTCAAAGAACTTATATCGTATTTCCCTGGCCGTTTCCTCAAGGGAGGACCCATGGGCATTGGCGAGTTGCGCAGCCCTTTCATGCGTAAAGGCAAGTCCTAATCTGCTCGCTAGCTTTTCCACGAATTCCGTTTCACTCTCATCCTCTCCGGGCCTAAGACCATGGTCGAGGTGTGCCACAATCAAACAGATGTTGAGTATCTCGCGAAGTTGGAAGAGTATCTCAAGGAGACAGACTGAATCCGGACCTCCGGATACAGCAACAATGACCCTCTCGCCGCTATTGATCATCTTGTGCTCGCGGATCGTTGACAGTACCACTGTCTCTGTTGGATGCAGGTTCATCAGGGAAAGGCCGTCCCTCTACGGTATCGATTATTCATATAAATCCTTTTATAAAATCGCAAAGCAATCACATAATTATAGCAAATATAGGGGTGTATTGCCAAAGCAACATCTGCTATACTATCAAAGAGTTTTACCCAAAGAAGCAAGGAACTATTGGTATACATATGTTCAAGTAAGGCATGAAGATGGATAAGAGGATGACCTTACAAGGCGTAAAGCAGCATCTTCGTACTGCGGAGAAAGACAGGCTATCCCCCTTTGCTACTCTCAGCATCCATGCGGTTAGGAGAAAGGACGAGCAGGAGATCGCGAGTGGTCACAGGGAGCAATTTTCCGTTGATGCCGACAGGATTCTTCACTCACGAGCCTATGCCCGGTATATCGATAAGACGCAGGTCTTCTACCTCGTGAAAAATGATCATATTACCCATCGTGTTCTTCACGTACAACTGGTCTCCAAGATCGGAAGAACCATTGGCCGTTTTCTCAAGCTCAACGAGGATCTCATCGAGGCTATCGCGCTTGGCCACGATATAGGACATGTCCCTTTCGGGCATGATGGCGAGGGATTTCTCTCCGATCTGTCTCAGGAATACGGGCTCGGGCACTTCTTGCACAATATACAGGGGGTGAGGTTTTTAGACCTCATAGAGAGAAAGGGGATTGGTTGGAACCTGTCTCTCCAGGTCTTGGACGGCATCCTAAGCCATAACGGCGAGGTGCATAATCCCGCTCTCTCTCCTGAGAGAGACAAGGACTTTGCTCGATTCGAAGAGGAGATAGACGCATTAGGGAATAACATAGACTATCCTATATGGCCAATGACTATGGAGGGGTGCGTGGTGAGGATGGCGGATACCATTAGCTATATAGGCAGGGACATTGAGGACGCAATTAGGCTCGGTTTAATAAAAAGGGGTGATTTGCCCAAGCAATGCACACGTGTGCTTGGAGATACAAACGGAACGATTGTGTACACCCTGGTTGAGGATCTGATCTCCGAGAGCCTTGAAAATCCCTATGTTTCCTTTAGCCCCGAGGTGGCAGCGGCCCTTTGGAAGCTCAAAAAATTCAACAATGAGTTCATATACGCCAACCCGCGAGCGAAACATCAGACACATAAAATTGAATTGATGTTCAGGTTGCTCTTCGAGCAGTACCTCAAAGACCTGGAATCGGGAAACGAGGGTTCGGCGATCTTCATGGAATTTCTCGATGGCATGTCCCCGCAGTATCGGGAAAAGAATTCTCCTGCCATGATTGTTCGCGATTTTATCGCGGGGATGACCGATGATTATTTCCTCCGTCAGTGCCAGGAAAACCTCATTCCCCAGACCTTATCGGATCGTTACTAAGATTGACCATTTTCATTTGATTACTCATATTGTTTGGTAATAGATATAATGGATGGATAGCTATCTATGCGCTACATTATAACTGTTTGGTAGTACCCACATTTTTGTGTCAAAAAAATTTGTTGACAAAACAAAAAGAAATGAGTAAATCCACAATGAAATTATATAGTTCATTTAATACATGGCCTCAGCGAATATGCTCTTCTTGCTATTATTCCCTACTTACAAACCGTTCAATATCCATCTGATGCGTATAGTTACTGCGAATAGCAAAAAGACTGTGATGTGACATTTCCATCACAGGCTTTGTTATATCTATCATACGAGACGTCTTCATAGATCAAAATCTTAACCGGTATGTCAGTTGTAAGTATTGACCTAGGATGATATTCCAACAGGACAAAGGCATAAGGCGCAAGGCACAAGGGATCAATTCTATTAATTTTATCCGCGTCGAGCGGATTAACAATCTCCCTAAGCCCTGTGCCCTAAGCCGCATGACTAAAGGGATTTGGGTCATGTTTTGTTCCATTGGTGGCTTGTTGGTTGGAGGCGAAACTTCGCTAAAAATTTAATACCTCATGATTGGAGGCCGATTAGGCATGAATACCACAGGTGAAGTGCAGGCAGGGGAGGCTATCCTGAAGCTCGAAGATATCTACATGGCCTTTGGCAAGGTGCAAGCGCTGAATGGTGTGGATTTAGAGGTGAAGAAGGGGGAGATACACTCCATTATCGGGCCGAACGGCGCCGGCAAAACGGTGATGATGAACTGCATTAATGGCCTCTATCACCCGCAGAAAGGGACTATCTACTTTAAAGGCCAAAAAATCAATGGCCTCTCTCCTCACAAGAGGGCGGAACTTGGCATTAGCAGAACCTTCCAGAAGCTAGAGCTCTATGGGGGAATGACCGTGCTCGATAATATCAGGATGGGCTCCCATATCCATCTCAAATCGGGCATTCTCAGTGGATCTGTGTTCATGGGCAAGACAAAGAGAGAGGAGATAGAGGAGAGAAAGTTTATCGAAGAGGAGATTATCGATCTCTTGGAGATCGAGGGCATCAGGGACCAGGTAGCCCACATGCTTCCCTATGGTTTACAGAAGCGGGTTGAGCTTGGAAGGGCCCTGGCGCTCAGGCCGGAGGTGATCCTCTTGGATGAGCCCATGGCAGGGCTGAACCTCGAAGAAGTGGAGGATATGGCCCGGTTCATCCTGGATATCAACGAAGAGGAGCGCTGGAAGGTGACCTGCGTATTGGTAGAGCACGATATGGGTGTGGTAATGGACATCTCCCACAGGGTGCTGGTCCTCGATTTCGGCAATATGGTTGACGATGGGCCGCCGGAGGAGGTAGGTAAAAACCCTAAGGTTATCAAGGCATATCTCGGTGAAGAAGACCTCTACATAACGAGGAGATAACATGGTTCAGGAGACAATAGAGATAACAAAGGATCTGACTATTCCACAGCTTTTTTACCGGCAATGCAAAAGGTACGGAAGCGGTAAGGTTGCCATGCGGGAGAAGGAATTTGGTATTTGGCGGCCTTTCACCTGGCAGGACTATCTTGACAATGTGAAGTATCTCTGTTTGGGAATGGTGAGCCTTGGGCTGAAGAGGGGCGACAAGGTGGCCATGATTGGGGATAACCGTCCGGAAGGGGTCTGGGCAGAAATGGCAGCTATGTGCGCTGGTGCTGTGCCAGTGTGGCTTTTTCAGGACTGCATGATGGATGAGGTCAAATACATCGTAGATCATTCAGACAGCAGGTTTTTCGTAGGCGAAACACAGGAAGAGGTGGATAAGTCACTAGCAATTATGCCTGATTGCCCAAAGCTGGAATATATCATCTGGGATGATCCCAAGGGTATGAGGCGCTACCACCAAGAATTCTTGATGAGCATAAAAAAGGTCCAGGAGCTCGGAAGGGACCTCGATCAGAAAGAACCGGATCTCTTCGAGAAATTGATCAACGAAGGCCATGGGGATGATATCTGCTTGCTGTTTTATACATCCGGGACAACAGCCCTTCCCAAGGGTGCACTTTTGACCCACTACAACATGCTGAGCATGGGTAAAAACCTCATGGCAATTGACCCGTGCTACGATACCGACGACTTTGTATCATACCTTCCCTTTGCATGGATCGGGGAGCAGATGATGTCCATATCCTGCGGCCTTCAGATCGGCTATACCATTAATTTCCCGGAGGAGCCGGAAACGGCCCAGCACAATATCAGGGAAATCGGGCCCCATGTAATGTTTGCCGCTCCACGGCTTTACGAGGGCCTAACCCGTCAAGTTCAGGTGAAATATCTCGATGCTACCTGGATAAAAAGGAAGGCCTATGAGGTGGCCACAAAGATAGGGTACTATGTTGCAGATCTCAAGTTTGAGAAGAAACCTATCCCATGGTACTGGAAGGCCTTGAATTATTTCGCGTATGTAATCATGCAGAAAAAGCTCAAGGATCACCTCGGGATGTCGCGCTTGCGGCATGCATATACCGGCGGCGCTGCAATGGGGCCTGATCATTTCAGATTCTTCCATGCCTTGGGCGTGAACCTCAAGCAGATCTACGGTCAAACGGAGATAGCGGGAATATCCGTCGTACACCGTGATGGCGACATCAAGTTCGACACCGTGGGAACCCCTATCCCTGAAACCGAGGTCAAGATCACCGAGGACGGAGAGATTATCTCCAAAAGCCCCTCTGTCTTTCAGGGGTACTATAAGATGGAGGAGGAAACAAAGAAGACCCTGAAGGATGGGTGGCTCTACTCCGGTGATACGGGTTTTATCGATGAAGATGGCCATCTGGTGGTGTTCGACAGATCAAAGGATGTGATGATACTTAACGATGGAAGGCCTTTTGCCCCACAATATCTGGAGGCCAGGCTGAAGTTCAGCCCCTATGTACAGGATGCCTGGGTTATCGGGGATAAGCTTCCCTATGTGACCGCCGTGATGTGTATTGACTACTCCGTTGTTGGCAAATGGGCAGACGAGCACAAGATCAACTACACGAGCTATCCAGAACTCTCACAGGCCGCGCAGGTTTACGATCTCATCCAGAAGCAGATAGAGGAGGCCAATAAGGGCCTCCCCGAGCCTGCCAGGATAAACAAATTCGTCAACCTCTTTAAGGCATTCGATGCGGATGATGATGAGTTGACCAGGACCAGCAAGCTCAGGAGGGGTTTTATGGCCCAGCGGTATAAGGATATCGTAGATGCCCTGTATAAAGACACCGGTAAGGTTCACCTGGATATGACCATCACCTATGAGGATGGACGGATACAGCCCATAAAGACAGATCTGCACATCCAAGAAGTAGGCAGTAGGGAGTAGGCAGTAAGCAGTAAAAAGAAAGGATAACGGCTTTGAAAAAATGAATATAGAGGTTATCGGGATTTGAAGGTTTACCAAATGGCTTATCAAATTGCACTGGATATTCATCAGATTACAAAAACCTTTCCAAAAGAATCGATTGTGCAGGAGAAGCTGGTGAAACAGAAGTATGGTTAGATTTTTCGAAGGATTTTGGATATATCAAAGATGATCAATATCAACAGCTTATGAATAGGTATGATGAAGTAAATAGAATGTTATATGGTATGATCGATAAAGCAGACAAGTTCTGCAGATAATATTGTTTTTCCTAGTGCTTACTGCATACTGCATACTGCTTACTAAGAAAGGGGTAAAGAATGGAATTATTTTTAATGACATTAACTACCGGTATCATGGTGGGAGGAATCTATGCCCTGGTTGCCTTAGGTTGGGTATTGATCTACAAATGCTCGGGTGTGTTGAACCTGGCTATGGGTGAGTTAACCCTTATCGGCGCTTATGTTACTATATCGTTCTATTCATGGGGTGTTCCCTTTGTCTTGAGCATATTATGCACCCTCCTTGTCGGTATCATTCTGGGGATTTTAGTGGAACGAATCTTTCTGGATAAACTGATCGGGGAACCCATCCTGGCGGTCATCATGGTAACGGTCGGTATATCCTATTTCTTTAAAGGAATCATTGAATTTATCTGGGGCACCGATATCAGAGTCTTTACACCTCCCGTGTTTTCGCTGAAGCCGTTCAGCATTGGATTTTTAAAGATATCAACCGTTTATTTCTGGTCTTTTGTGCTGGCCATCGTGCTTTTTCTCGTATTCGTGGCATTCTTTAAATATACCCGGTGGGGACTTTCCATGCAGGCCACGGCGGATGATGAAACAGCCGCTCTATCACTTGGGGTAAGTGCCAGGTTCGTATATGCAGCATCATGGGCCATTGCCTTTATGTCTGCCGGGGTAGGAGGGGCGCTGCTGGGAAACATAAATGGAGTTACCGTCTCCGTCGGGTATTTAGGTCTGCTGGTTCTGCCTGCGGTTGTCTTGGGTGGGCTCAACTCTGTTCCCGGGGCTATCGTGGGAGGGCTCTTAATCGGCGTATTGCAGAATTTTGCTGGCACCTACTTAGATGCATATTTCCCCGGAGGGGTAAAGGATGTGTTCCCCTTCGCGTTTATGACTGTATTTCTGCTCTTCATGCCATATGGAATATGGGGTTGGGTGAAGATAGAAAGAATGTAAGTATAAAATAAACGAACGAAGTGAGGTTATTTTATGACGAGAGTTTGGATGCCGTGCGGTGATTATCATCAGAACTATGCAGAAGATCAGGGATGGTGGCAGACCAACCTTATAAAAGGCAAGATGATCCTGCTTCTGGTGACGGTTTTTGTCCTATTTCCCTTGTTTTTAAGCGACTACTGGCTTAGCGTGGCCAATATGATCGGTTATACCGCACTTGGGGCCCTTGGTGTTCAGCTTCTGATCGGCTATGCAGGACTCATAACCCTTGGTCATGCAGCCTTTATTGCTGTAGGGGCCTATACAAGCACAGTTCTGATACTCTATTTTCCGTGGCCTGAATTTTTGGTCACCTGGGGTCTTGCATATCCCACAAGCATCATTATTGCGGCTATCGTTGCAGGTCTCTGGAGCGTTCTCTTTGGCCTACCCTCGGCCAGGGTCAAGGGATTTTATCTCATTCTGACCACTATGGCAGCTCAGTTTATCACGGTAGACTTTATCCTGACCCAGTATGTAAGCCAAATTGGCGGCCGCGGACAGGCATTTTCCCTGCCTCCGGGTACCATTAAGATAGGCCCGTGGTTTATCGATTCTGACAGAGAGATATATTTCCTCATGATTATAC
>QMLW01000096.1 GCA_003646935.1 Deltaproteobacteria bacterium | reverse complement strand
CTCTTCGGTCCCCCTGCGGCCTCTTTTCCCTGAATTTTTTCGAGAATTCCCTTCTGAGGGTCTTGAGCCTTTCAAATTGTTCAACTGAGAGTTCTCCCCGAATGTCGATGGCCATCTTGATCCGTGCCTCAGCTTGACTCGCCTGAAGTTCTGCAATCCTATGCGCTAACGTGTATGCATTCTCTTTGTTAAGCTCGGGCTGATCCATGAGGTTTTCCAGATCCAGGTAGGCCTTTTCGAGATCGCCTTTCAGGTCGATGATGCATTTCTTGTATTCCGTCCAGATCGCGTTTATCTCGCTCGTCTGGTCAGGGGTGAGCTGCAGTGTTTCCTTGACTGCCGGTCGCTGCCACCATTTCCCGCCTATTAAGGGAGCGTGAAAGGCGAATACATCAGACAACAACAGAACGGTGGCTATCATTATTGTGAATGCCATGGTAAAGACTATTCTTTTCTTCATCGTATACCTCCTCTATTGGTGTAAAGAAGTTCAAAAATTGCGTGAAATTCTCCCTCTCCCACTCCCCGAGGATGAGGATGTCCTGAGGGAGTTCGGTTTTTCCCATCTCCTCAGTGACGATCCAAATGGCACCCGGGTCCACTGTTTCATCGATTTTAGAAACAGATTCTTTTTGAATAAAGGCATGTCTCAAGAAGAGTGCGGAAACGATCACGAGACATGATACCATAATAGCCATTGCAAACCGCCATCTCAATATGGGCGTTTGGGTTTGTGAGGCAGCCGAGAGGATCTTGGCCTTCTGTATGTTCCAATCCACATGGGCTTCATCTATGTGACTTTGGAACGTTGTCGTAAACTCCCGTATACGGTTGAATCGTGTTCGGCAATCCTCGCATTGCCTGAGGTGCATCTGTTGATGGTCTGCGAGGTTTTCCGGTTCAATAAGAAATGTATACATATCTCTATCGCTCAAATGGGTATTGGTCATGGCGTGCTCCATTCCGAGACCTGTTTTTGGGCCCTGGCCAAGGCACGATACAGATGGGTTTTTACCGAGCTTTTGCTCATGCCGGTCAACTCAGCTATCTCCCTAATCGTGTATCCGCTACCGAATCTCAATGCAAAGACCTCCCTCTGTCGTCCTCTAAGTCCTCTTTGGAATGTCCTTAAGGCGGCTCGAAGTTGATTTCCGCTGACCTTATCAAGGGGCGATGGCGCCCTGTCAGCAATTGTTTCGATCTGGTTATCGAAGGTTTTTCCCGGCCTTGAAAAGAGAAGTCTTTTCAGTTTCTCACCCCGTAGATGGTCTCGGACCCTGTTGATAGTGATCCTGATGAGCCACGTCTCCGTCGAGGCATCGTGTCGAAAATCCTTATACGCCTTGTAGGCCTTGATAAATACATCCTGGGTAATGTCAAGGGCTTCCTCCTTATCACCAAGAATACTCAGGGCTACCTGAAAAACCCTTTTCTGATGCCTTTCAACCAGTTCGCCGAACGTACTTGTCTCATCATCCATGGGCGACCTTTCTGGGTCCTTTCTATATTAGACGATTGAGGGGAGAAAAAGTCTACATTTCCCCTTGACGCCGGTGGCTATAGATCCTCAAGGGAAGGATCAGGCCAAAGCGCGGCACCAGGATAGCAGCCAGCACTAAGAAAAAGATAACGAGAGGTAGGATGAGGTCATTTACTCGAAACATAGCGTCATATTTATTATATGTCGGAGAAATAGATCTATCCAAGTAAAGGGGTCTTATATCCATAAAATGAATTGTGATACAAGGAAAAAGACTGCTTCATTCAGGCCTGGGGGTATTGTCTGATGAGGGATCGCTAGAGGTCTTGCTTCTCATTCCCATCCGGTGGCAGCCCATATGGAAAAAAGGGTTCACAAGTAAACAATTTGGGCTTATTTTGTTTACTATGGTAAACAGAATTAAAGGAGAAGTGTTGATCGCCATCATCGCCGAATGGCTTAACTTACGACAATCTTGCGACATAGAGTAGTGGATTGAAGGGGAAGGAAATTTGCCTTGATGAACTTTTATGAAGGAGTAAGCATTTAGCAGATGGAGATCTGGCCTTACTACTATGGATTCACGATGAATCCCTCTTTGAGCGCGGCGTTTTTGAGGTTTTGATCGAAGCAGACCATGGCAAGTCGGTGAGGTTCTTCTTGTGTGGCAACCAAAACGGCTGCAAGCTGGCAGGCATCAGGTGCACGAATAGGGTGAACCTCCAGCAACCTCAATGCCCTGGCCCTCACCTTTTCAATAGCCTGAACCTCATAGGCTCGTTCAATGAGGTCATTCAAATGCCCTTTCGCCTTCTGAAATTCTTCCTCGCCGAATGCCTTATCTCTAAGGCGCCTGCATAGCGCACTGATAACCTCAACCTTGCTTAAACACCAAACCAGCATCTCTTGATCGTCAGACAGGGTCTTCAGGCAATACCTTGTCTCTTTTTCTTTCACTAGCAAGGGAACGAGAGCCGATGAATCCCAGAACTTCATCTCCCGGTATTCCTTTCTTCAAGCATGGCTCCAAGGACCGAGGCCTTGGCTGTTCTACGAGTCAAAACCACGTTTTCCTCGGCAATGAGCTCCGCTGGAAATCCTTTTTTCTGGGGTGTCTTCACGATCCCAAGCCGCTCCACCTCATTGATCCAGGGCGTTTCATTAGCCCTAGATTCTGATTGAGATACATGGATTATTCGAGCCAGGGGAGTTTTTCTGTCAAGGATTTCAATCTGTTCTCCACCGCGTACCATCCTCAGATAATAGCTAAGCCTGTTCTTGATTTCGGATATAGTGACTTGAATCATTTGTAGCTTCCTTGTTCTTTTATATCTTTAATGGCTATTTAATGATAGCTATAATAGCCTTATAATTATAACCTGTCAATAGCCTATTATTCTAGACATGAATAATTATCGTTCATATAGCTTTCTCCTTTTTCTTCTTCTGGATTCTCTCGTCGGCAACCTTATCGGCAATGGTGTGGGTTGGCTCTCCCGTTTTCTTGGACTCGGAGATGATCTCCCCTATTCTATGTTCGATCTCCCCGACCTTTTTCATGATTCCCTCGGTGGTGGGCTCCTTCCAGTCGATGTAGGCTGAAATCAGGCCCCCTGCATTTATCGCATAATCAGGTGCATAGAGGATTCCCCTCCTGTGGAGTTCATCTCCATGGGCGTTTTCCTTTAACTGATTGTTAGCCGAGCCGGCAACCACCTTGCATCTCAGCTGCGGTATAGTCTCATCGCTTATGCTTGCGCCGAGGGCACAGGGGGCAAAGACATCGCACTCCACCGAATAGATATCCTCAGGGGAGACTACCTTTGCGCCTAATTCACTGGCGGTCTTGTTTGTGAGTTCTTCCCTGATGTCCGCAACGATAAGTTCAGCGCCTTCTTGGTTAAGAATTCGAGCAAGATTATATCCAACAGCACCTACTCCCTGAATGGCGACCTTCAACCCGGAAAGACTGGGAGTGCCGAATACCTCGCTGGTGCAGGCACGCATCCCGCTCGCCACCCCATGAGCGGTGAACGGCGATGGATCCCCCACCTCTTCGGATATTCCGAGTACGTACTCGGTTTCCTTCGCGATGATCCTTGCATCTTCCATGCTGATCCCTACATCCTCGCCCGTAATAAAACGCCCATTGAATGTGTCCACGAACCTCCCGTATGCCCGTAACAAAGCCTCTGTTTTCTGCTCGGGTTTTGCGATGATGACCGCCTTTGCACCTCCCGCGTCCACCCCTGATATAGAAGCCTTGCGTGTCATGCCTCTTGCAAGCCTCAGCGCATCGATCAGCGCCTCTTCTTCTGTCTGGTAGTCCCATAGCCTGGTACCTCCCAGTGCCGGACCCAAGGTTGTGTCATGGATCACGATTATTGCCTTAAGTCCTGTTTTTTCATCGTAGCAAAACGCGATCTCCTCACAGCCATATTCTTGTATTTTGTTAAATACCATTGTCCTGCCTCCTGTATGATTTTAAAAAGAGAAATGTGGCTCTATTCACGTGTTTTTTAGGATTATCAACATATGACTTGTCTTGACTACAAAAGGAATTGACCAGAATGTATACATGGAGACGTACAAGAGGAATAGACGGTAACGCACAGAAAGGTATTGTATCTCTCATTATGTATCATTTTAGTTAATTATATGAAAAAATTCAATCAAGGAGTTCACCCAAGGACATAAAAATCATGCCTGTTTTGTCATGCGAGTTCCTATCGCTATCCTGTAATAAACATATGCAAGGTAATGATTCCACTTCAAGAAAGAAGCGGAATATAGTAGAAATAGAAAAAGCGGTTCCGGTTAGGGCATTTTAACGGTGAACTGTGAGCCTATCAACCCAGGGAGAAGTTGGTGATGGTTGCCAACAGTAAGATAGGAAACGTGGTATGGTGAGGACGAGGCCCTTTGAAGACCACCCGCTTGTCTACGAAGATTGGTTTGAGAGAAATAGGTTCGTGTATGAGTCGGAGTTGCTCGCGGTAAGGGCTCAGTTGCCCGAAAGCGGGAGGGGCGTGGAGATCGGCGTGGGGAGCGGTAGGTTTGCGGCTCCGCTTGCAATCCATATGGGACTTGAGCCGGCAGTTGCCATGAGGGCAATAGCCAGAGATAGGGGAATCGAGGTTATCGCCGGGGTAGCAGAGGCCCTTCCCTTTAAGGAATGCGCCTTTGAATTGGCCCTGATGGTGACGACCATATGTTTTTTGGATAACACGGAGGCCGCGTTAAAGGAGGCATATCGGGTTCTGAGGCCGAATGGCTCACTCATCATAGGATTAATCGATAAAAACAGCACTCTAGGAAAAATATACCTGAAACACAGAAATGAAAGCGCCTTTTACCAGGTGGCTACCTTTTATTCTGTTGATGAGGTTGTGGATTACCTGAGGAAAACTGGCTTTCGGGATTTCGGATTTTCCCAGACAATCTTTAGGCCTTTACAAGAAATAACCGCGATTGAGCCAGTAGTGGAAGGATATGGCGAGGGCTCCTTTGTGGTGATAAGGGCAAGAAAGTGAAGCTACCCGAGCTACCGCGCGGGGCATCCCGGCAAAGGCGAGTGAATCACGAAAGGAGGATAAATAGTTACAGAAGTTTCGCTTAAGCCCAACCAGTAACGAGCGGAGTAAAATTACTCAAGTCGCTTTAGCTATGCGGCTTAGGGCACTAGGCGAAGGGCTTAGGGCAAATGTAGATCCGAAGCGGATTAATTCATAAAATGTTTACACTGTGCCCTGCGCCTTTTGCCTTTGGCCCATTCGTATATATCCTAAATCAACAATAAAATCGCAGCATAGATGCTAAGATATTGAGTTATAACTACGCCAAATGCCAAAAAGCTCATTACAATTCTGGATCTTGATTCTTTTCCTTCTTGGCATCACGGTGGGCTGTAGTTTGGTTGGAAAAGGTAAGCCTACGATAAAAGCGCACACTGCTTTTCAGTGGATTGGAAATATTGATAGGGTGAATCTCGAGGGGCCATCTGGGATCGTATATCACTCCGAGCGCCAGACGCTCTTTGTGGTGGGCGATAAGGGCGATATCTGCGAGATTCAGAGGGATGGGGCCTTAGTGAAGAGGAAAAAGATCCGCCATGCCGATTTTGAGGGTATCACATTGGATCCCTCATCCGGGCTCCTCTATATCGCTATTGAGGGCGAGGAGAAGATCATAGAGGTCGACCCTGCTGATTTCAGGGTGCTCAGGGAATTTGAGATCGACAGGACGTTCAGGGGCTCTACGGTGCTTAAGGCAGGGGGCAATGGCATTGAGGCACTCGCCTTTGTGCCCGACTCAACTCACCCTGAAGGCGGAACCTTCTACATCGCCAATCAGGGATTCGATCTTGGAAACAAGCGAGATCCATCCGCCATCTTTGAAGCTTATGTGCCGCTCAAAAGCGGACCTTCACAAGGGGGGATGGCATGGATCATCAGGGGCATTTCACTGAATGCTATCGACCTTTCCGGGCTTTACCATGACCAGGGGAGCGGTTATCTTTATGTGATAAGCGGTGTTGGGAATACCCTCTTTGAGCTTACCAGGGATGGAGATATTTCCGCTACCTACACCCTTCCAGGGGACAATCAGGAAGGTATCACCCTGGATGAGGATGGATTCCTCTACATCGCGCAGGATTCAGGAGGGATAGTCAAGGTCAAGTGGGATCTGGGAAGATAGGTGATCTTTAGCCTCGTAATAAATGATTGATTTCATCGGCATTGTTGAGGTAAAAGGTTAGGGAAATAATTTCAGGAATCCATATATATAAACTCAGAGGAGGGATCGGCTGTGGAGATTAAGACAATAGGCGTTGTTGGCGCAGGTCAAATGGGATCGGGTATTGCCCAGGTGGGCGCTGCCCATGGGTTTGAGGTGGTCATGAATGATATAAGCCAGGAATTCGTGGATAAGGGATTTCGTGCGATCGACAACAGCCTTTCCAGGTTGGTAAAGAAGGAGAAGATATCCGACGAGGAGATGAGCGCCATCGTATCCCGAATAAAGGGCTCAACAGAGATCGCTGATTTGAGTGAAGCGGATTTTGTTGTGGAGGCCGCAACCGAGAACGAAGAACTCAAGCTCAAGCTATTCTCCGATCTCGATGGAATTTGCTCCTCTGAGGTGATTCTCTCCTCCAATACCTCCTCGATTTCCATCACCAAGATCGCAGGGGCCACGAAAAGACCTCAGGGCGTGATAGGCATGCATTTTATGAATCCCGTGCCAATGATGAAATTGGTGGAAGTCATCCGGGGCTTGGGAACCTCGGATGAGACCGCAGCCGTCACCAACGATCTCGCAAAAAAGTTGGATAAAACACCAATTGAGGCGAATGATTTTCCGGGCTTTATCAGCAACAGGATACTCATGCCCATGATAAACGAGGCTGTTTATACGCTCTTCGAAGGGGTGGGAAGTGCAAAGGCTATAGACGATGT
>QMLW01000095.1 GCA_003646935.1 Deltaproteobacteria bacterium | reverse complement strand
TGCTCAATCGACTCCTGAACCTTAGGAACAAGCTTCTTTCTCCTGCGTATAACGGTGGGCTTTATCCGTTTCTCCTCAAAAACCTCGCTTGTCGCCCCTGAGAGATAATCCCTGGCGCGGCCCACGTCATCTCCATCAAGGGCACTCATATGGTTATTGATGGAGAAACCCGCACCCTTGAGCCGCTCGACCAACTCGTGGCTGTCCATTCGCAGTTCTTTTGCTAGTTCATAAACCCTCATCTTGCTCATCTACTCCTCCGAATAGTTCCTCCTCATCTTGAGCGGTGTCCTGTTCGTAGCCTTCTTGATCAAGGGAATCGAGCGCCTCTTTAACCAACTCCTGAGCCTTTCTCTCGCTAATGCCCTTTACGGTTGCCAGATCTGCAGCATCGGACTTGGCGATGTCCTCTGCAGATCGAAAACCCGTTTCATACAACGCGGTAGCCAGTTTTTCGCCTACTCCAGAGAGCTTGAGCAGGGTTGTATAGCCCTCTGTCAATCGCTTGTTGTACTCCGATTCACTGATTACATCTAACCTCCAGTTGGTGAGCCGGGATGCCAGCCGCACATTCTGACCCCTCTTTCCAATCGCGAGGGACAGCTGATCATCCGGCACCACGACCTCCATGACCCTGCTCTCCTCATCAACGATGACCCTGAGGATCTCGGCCGGAGCGAGTGCGTTACACACGAACTTCGCGGGATCGGGATCCCACGGCACGATATCGATCTTTTCACCCCTGAGTTCCTGGACAACCGCCTGCACCCTGGATCCCTTCATCCCCACGCAGGCTCCGACCGGATCGACATCCCTATCCCTTGACGCCACCGCTATCTTCGACCTACTCCCCGGTTCCCTTGCTGCCTGCACAATCTTGACAATTCCCTCGGAAATCTCCGGCACCTCGCTCTCAAAGAGAGCGGATAAAAAGTTTGGGTGGGTTCGAGACAGTATTATCTGAGAGCCCTTGCCGTGATGCTTCACATCGTAGATATATGCCCTGATCCTATCGCCCTGGGTGAAGCTCTCGTTGGGGATTTGCTCCTTAAGGGGGAGCTCAACCTCGGCCTTTCCGAGATTCGCAATAATGGCACCTTTTTCAAATCGCTGCACGATACCGTTGATGATCTCCCCTTTCCTGTCCTTGAAGTCCTCATAGACTGCATCACGCTCCGCCTCCCTCAATCGCTGCATAATCACCTGTCGCGCCGATTGTGCAGCGATCCTTCCCAGGGTATCGGTGTCCATCTTTATACCCAAGGAGTCCCCTATCTCTGATTCTGGATCAAGCTCTCTGGCTTCCTCCAACGATACTTGCAGCCTCTCGTCCGTGACATCATGTACTACCTCCTTGAACTCAAAGACCTCTATTTCCCCGATTTCCTTATTGAAATTCACCTCAAGCTCATATTCGGAGCCGAACTTCTTTTTTGCAGCTGACCGAACCGCCTCCTCCAGGGCATCTATCAACACCTTGGAATCAATTCCCTTATCCCTGCTCACTTGATCAATCGTTCTCAGTAAATCCGTAATCATCTCTTGCTCTCCAGCCAAAAATCAATTAGTGAACTCATACTTTATTCTCGCCCTTTTTATCTCATCGATGGGCAGATCGAATTGATCGGTATCATCCACCCGGATGCGCAGCATACCGTCTTTGACGTGGGCGAGGCGCCCGGTAAAGTTTCTTCTCTTATTCACGGGTCTTGCCATCTCTAGCTTTATCAATTTCCCAATTGATCGTATGAAGTCCTGCTCCTTCCTGAGCGGCCTATCGAGTCCCGGTGAGGAAACCTCAAGCACATAGGAATAATCTATGATGTTCTCCGCATCAATCACGTCACCCAACTCCCTGCTCACACGGGCACAATCGTCGATGGTCACCCCCCCGTCTCTATCGATAAAGATCCGAAGCGTCCATCTGCCTCTCTCATGACGAAACTCAAGATCCACCATCTCCATGCCGAACTCAGGTAACAGAGACTCCGCTATACGCGAAACCCCCTCTATAATCCTCTCAGCCTCGGACATGGCACATGCGGCTCCTAATAAAAAACGGGCAAAAGGCCCGCTCCCTCAAACACCATTCAATTGTTGCCAGATTGAAAAAGCCCTTTATAGCCAACCGGGCCATCCACTTTTCAAAGTAAGAATTCCATCCCAACAACGACCGCTTACCTCGAAAAGGGAACAGAACACCTTTTTGGAGCGGGCAACGGGGTTCGAACCCGCGACACCAAGCTTGGGAAGCTTGTACTCTACCAACTGAGCTATGCCCGCACGATTTATATATATACGAAAAAATTAGATCACAGTCAAGTTATAAAATCGCCTATGAACTCGCTTCGAGATTTTATATAAGGAAATCCTTTTACAAAGAAACGCCGGGATACTATAGTAACCTGTCACAGCTGAGAGATCAGAGAACTAGCTAAGCTTCGCTTCAAACCGACAAGCAACCAATTGAATAAAACGTGACCTAAATTGCTTTAGTTATATGGCTTAGGGCGCAGGGCTTAGGGCAAATGTTACATGCATAGAATGATTACCCTGTGCCTTGCGCCTTGTGCCTTTGGCCTGTTCGAATATAATCCTAAATCAATAATGAAGAAGCCTAGCGAGGATTCATGAAAGGGATGAATGTAAGAAAGGTCGCCTTAGCTGGGCTTTCTGGTCTGATGCTAACTGCTTCTTTTCCCTCGCTCACGTTGGATTGGATAGCATGGATCGCCTGTATACCCCTTTTGATCAGCCTTCACGACCAGCCCCCTCTGAACGCATTCAAATTGGGGCTCTTCTGCGGCCTCTGCCACTATGCGACCCTGCTCTATTGGATCGTGGTAGCGCTTTCCCGTTATGGCGATATACCATTGATACCGAGCATTGCCGTGTTGGTGCTTCTCGTCGTCTATCTAGCGCTGTATCCCGCCTTTTTTGCCCTTCTCTTTTCCATGATTCGCTTCTTCAGGCTCTCCTCGTTGTTAGGGGCAGGCATCTGGATATCGCTGGAGTACGCGCGGGCCCATCTGTTGTCCGGTTTCCCCTGGTGTCTACTGGGATATAGCCAGTTCTTGAGACTGCCGCTCTTACAAATAGCGGATATCACCGGGGTGTACGGCATCTCGTTCATAGTGATCCTGGTAAACCTGGCCCTCTATCGGCTGTTGTTTCGCTCGCTTTATGAACGAAGAGTATTTCTCGCGGCGGAAACGGCGATCATCGGCATTATGGTGGGAGTAACCCTTGTCTACGGCTACTCAAGTTTAAGGCAGAAATCGGAAGGCAGCGGCGATAGAGCGCTCAGGGCTGCTATTGTCCAGGGAAATATCGATCAATCAATGAAATGGGACGAGGATTTTCAATATCAAACAGTGTCCATTTACCACGCACTCTCCCTCGAATCGGCGGCCTTTCGGCCCCATATTATCCTCTGGCCTGAAACCGCCGTCCCGTTTTTCTTCCAGGACAGCGCGCACCTCTGTCAATTCGTCTATCGGGCCGCGAGGGTAACCGGCTCTATTATCCTGTTTGGTTCTCCTGCCTATGAAAAAAGGGGCGATTCCATCTCCTACTATAACAGGGTGTATTTGCTTCAGGGAGACGGGGACTATGATTACTACGATAAGGTACATCTCCTTCCCTTTGGGGAATACGTACCCCTTAAACGGTTCCTCCCCTTTGTGCATCGGATTGTTCCAGCTGCTGGGGATTTTGCGCCCGGCAGGAGGCTGAAACCGCTCACCTCGGGTGAGCTTCGGATCGGGCCGCTCATCTGCTATGAAGCGATCTTTCCCGAGCTCTCTCGAGAGCATGCACTCCAAGGTTCCCAGCTGTTGGTGAACGTAACCAATGATGCCTGGTTCGGACGTACCAGCGCGCCCTACCAACATCTGAGCATGGCGGTCCTGAGGTGCGTGGAAACCCACCAGCCTATGGCGCGCGCCGCGAACACCGGGGTGAGCGCCTTTATCCTGGGAAATGGGAAAATCGTAAAACAGAGCGGGCTGTTCACCAGAGAAATCCTGCGATACGAGCTGCAATTAGGGCACCATGAAACATTTTATTCACACTATGGGGATATTTTTGCTATAATTATAATAATAGGGACGATTATTTGTCTAATCTGGGTCCAAACCATAAAAAGGAGATGATACCATGCAGTATGTTGATATGAGTGAAAAAATAGCATCTTTAAACACGAAATTAGACGATCTGTGGGAGCATCTTTGACCTCGCTGCCAGTGAGAAGAGATTACATGATATCGAAAAGAAGCTATCCAATACCGATTTCTGGCAACGCGACCTCGAAGGGGCAACGGAGCTAAGCCAGGAGAGGGGTTTGCTCGCCAACCAGCTGGAGGAATGGCATAGATATAAGAACGAGTTAGAGGAGATCGATATCTTAGGCAAGCTCGCCCAAGAGGAACACGACGAAGCCTCCAGTGTTGAGTTGAGCAAGGAGCTCTCGGAGCTCGAAAAGCAGATCGCCAGCTACGAATTCCAAACCTTGCTCGGTGAAAAGGACGATAGAAGAAACGCAATCGTGGCGATCAATGCCGGAGCGGGTGGGACTGAAGCCCAGGATTGGGCGGAGATGTTATTCAGGCTCTATCTCAGATGGGCTGAGTCCAAAAAGATGAAAACCAGCGTTGTTGATCACCTGCCTGGAGATGAGGCGGGCATCAAGAACGTAACCCTTACCGTGAGCGGTCCCTATGCATATGGGTATCTAAAGTCGGAGCATGGGGTTCACAGGATGGTCCGCGTGTCGCCCTTTGATGCCAACGGCAGAAGACATACCTCTTTTGCATCGGTTTCCGTTCTCCCGGAGATAGAAGACGACATTACCATAGATATCAATGAAAAGGACCTCCGGGTGGAGACCTTTCGGGCGAGCGGACCCGGAGGGCAACACGTGAACAAGACCAGCTCCGCCGTTCGGGTTACCCACCTGCCAACCAATATCGTGGTCCAATGCCAGAACGAAAAGTCCCAGCACAGAAACAAGGAAGTGGCCATGAAAATCCTCAGGGCACGGCTCTACTCATTAGAAAAGGAAAAACAGGAAGAGGAAAAACAGCTGCGACACCAAGCACAGAAGGAGATCGCCTGGGGGAACCAGATACGATCTTATACATTCAATCCATACCGGCTCGTTAAGGACCACAGGACCAACGTTGAAGTGGGAGATGTGGATCGGGTGATGAACGGGGATATTGATATATTCATCGATTCCTACCTCAAATGGTTACAGAATTGCCCACGCTAGTGAATACCCTGATATTCCAATTAGTTCCTTGCATGCTGATTATTTGACTAAATTCGTCCGATATTTTGAGTTTTCAGTGTTCAGAGGGGAACAGGAGCCATAAAGCAGAGGAAGTCTTTCCTGAACACTTGCCAATCTTGATTCAACGTTGAAGGCAATTCCAAATATGTTCGGCTATGCCGTTATTCAACCTTTTCTCTATCCCCCCTTGTAGGTTGCCTCCATATCCCTTATGTATGATCGAATGCCCTGCACAATCCCTGAGGCTACCCTCCTGAGGTAGGTCTCGCTCCTGAGACGTTTGTTCTCGAGGGGGTTGGTGATATAGCCTATCTCAACCAGAACCGCGGGCATCTCGGCACCGATCAAGACATAGAACGGCGCCTGCCTGACGCCCCTGTTTTGAACGTGTTTGTATCCGCCTCGAACCGCTCCCAGTAAACCCCTGTGCACGAACTCAGCCAGCCTGCTCGACTCATTAATCTTCGTGTTGAGCATGAGGTCGTTGAGTATCACCTGGAGATCACTGATATTCTTCGTGGAAGTGGCATTTTCCCTCGCCGCCAGATTCATGCTGTCTTCGTCCAGGGCGATATTCAGAAAGTAGGTCTCCAGGCCCTGGACTTTGCTGTATTTATGGGCATTTACGTGGAGGGAGATAAAAAGATCCGCCTTCTTTATATTGGCGATGGCGGTTCGCTTCTCCAGGGGCAGGAATACATCGGTTGTTCTCGTGAGCACTGGCTGGCAATGGAGTTCCTCTCGTACCTTTCCCGCCAGGATACCGGCAAGCTTAAGCACGATATCCTTTTCCCTTATCCCGTTTCTCCCGACAGCACCCGGGTCCTTGCCACCATGACCGGCATCGATAACAATCCTCCTTACCCCGAGCCCCAACTGCTTAGCCAGGGAAAGCTCCTTTTGCGTCTTCCCCTCCTCTTTCTCCTCTTCTGGCGTTGTTTTCGCTATCACCACTTCCGCGGGCTTCCTCTCCTCGCCCTGCACGTCAATCACAATCCTGAACGGGTCAAAAAGATGAAATATCTTGTATCCCACCATGTTATCGATATCGAGTACTACCCTCACCGTGTCTTTTTTGTACTGACCCGCCCGAGCCCTTCGGAGTAATTCATCCTTTATGGGGATTGATGTTTCTATCTCCTTGTTTATCCATGCGTTCCGTAAATCCACGTAAAGGCGCCGCGGCTTCTTGAGATCCGGATCTTTTTTCAGAAGGTGTCCCTTGTATTTCACCTGATCCTTGAGATCGATGACCACCCTCGTATAGGTCGGAGTCGACCAGTGTCTGATATCCTTGACTAATACCATTTGCTGTAACTTGACCTCGGCCCTGGTCTTTTTCTTCTCCCGTGCCGCCCTCTTCTTTCCCAAGATGCGTTCCAGCTTGTTGAGCATGGTAGAGGCCCGAGCCCTCATATCGCCCTTCGGAAATTTGACCTCAACCTTTAAGAACTCGACATATGCCTGCCGCGGATCCTTCTTACGCGTATAATATATCTCCCCTAACTTATACTGGGCATCGTCAGCTAATCTGTGCTCCTTGTATTTCTTCACCAGATCTCTATAGAGCGTGATAGCTCGATCGAGATCTGATTCCCTGCCCGAGTACCGTGAGAGATCGGTCCAAAGATTGCCGGCCTTATACATCGCC
>QMLW01000094.1 GCA_003646935.1 Deltaproteobacteria bacterium | reverse complement strand
CTCCACAAAGATAAAGGAAACCACCGCGAGGGAGGCGGGAATATTGAGGTCTGTATTGGCGCTGCGCAGGAGCGGCTCGCCGTTGACCTGTATTGTTTCAAAGCCGGGTATGAGGCTCACCCAGGCGTTGGCAACCACGAAGAGAAAGATGGTGGTGCATATGGGGAAGAACCACCTGCCATGTTTCTCGCCCGCCGGATCCTCGATGAAATTCGCCGCCGCCTCCACGATGAGCTCCAGAAGATTTTGCAGGCCGGAGGGGACGAGCTTCATGTTATGGGTTCCGATGATAAACAGGAGGGAGAGCACCACAATACTGATCCATGCGGTGATCATGGTGTTGGTTATGGGAAGGGATGGGAAGGGCCGTTCAGGGGCAGGGTGGTATTTCGGGGCCTCCACCTTAAGAAGGCCTACCGGTTTGAGCCCGAATATTCCGCTGCCTACTTCACTGCCGAGAAAGCTGACCACGATCATGGCAACGAGGCCAACGGTGAGCACTCCAATTTTAAGGAATAGGGTTCGGCCACTTTTTTTGGTCATCGCTTGCCTTTTTCCTTTTTGGTGCGTCTCGCCCCCATTGACGGTATGGCCCTTGCCAGCCATGGATGTGTTTCCTCCTCCTTTGTGTCTTCCCGTGCTTCCTCAAGAAAGGGTTGCACCATGCGGTACACGCCGTACACCATGATAACCGTACCGATGCCAAGGCCGATGAGGGTGTATGCAGGGAACCCGTGTGCCGCCCTCCGGTCGATCCAGAAACCTATTCCCGTCGGCATCAGGAGGCTGAGCGGTACATACAAGCCGACAACCAGTACCTGTAAGGCGGCTGACCAATTTTTCACTCTACCCCCTCATTCCTTCCCCATATTGGAGCGGCAAAACCCAATAGGGTATATGCCCTATTTTGCTTGTATAAATAATGATGTTTTCAGGCCGGATATTCAATCAGGTACTTTACTCAAAAAAGAGAAAAGCGCCCCTACCAAGGCATACAATCACACCTATTTTGGGGTGGGGGTGGATGTATTTCCGTGCCTATTACCCATGAGCTTTAGGGTGAACTACCTATTCGGGTATGAGCCATCTGAAAGAGGATGATCCCATACCATCGCAAGGTTCATTGCTGTGCACCCCTGTCATGTTATTGTTCACAGGGCACCGATTCGCTGGGGAGTTTAAAACAGCGTGGTTGTATGGGAATTTAGGTGCCTCCCCTTGACAAGATAGGATCAATTTGTTTATTTTTAGGGCGCATTTCGACACCCCATTCAGCGCCGGAAATCCAAGGAGAAACAGGAAGGAGAGATGATCCAGGTCCAAGGTTTGACAAAGTACTACGGTGATCTCTGTGCAGTGGATCATATCAGCCTTGACATCCAGAGGGGAGAGATCTTGGGGCTCCTCGGGCCTAATGGCGCTGGAAAGACAACCGTACTGCGCATGCTTACCGGATATCTGCGTCCCACCGAGGGCACGATACGCGTCAAGGATTACGCCATCGATAAGAATCCCCTCGAGATCAAAAGGCTCATAGGGTACCTTCCCGAGTCGGCCCCCCTCTATCGCGATATGCTGGTATACGATTATCTGGGCTATGTGGCAGATATCCGGGAGATTGACAAAAACAGAAAGTTTACAAAAATCCGAAAGCTGGCTGAGCTCTGTGGTCTCAACGAGGTCATGCACCAGCCGATCGGCGAGCTCTCCAAGGGCTACAATCAACGGGTGGGCCTCGCCCATGCCATGATGAACGATCCGGAGATACTGATCCTGGACGAACCAACCTCGGGATTGGACCCCAACCAGATAGCCGAGATACGGGAGATCATCAGAAGGATCGGCAAGGAGAAGACCATCATTATATCCACCCATATCCTCAGCGAGGCAGAGGCGGCCTGCAATCGCGTGGTTATCATCAACCGAGGAACGATCGTAGCCGACGGAAGCACTGAAACACTCGGTCAATCCACGAGTCAGGGCCATCTCATCACGGTGGCACTTCAAAATGCGGACCTCGAGGCGGTGGAACGAGAACTTTATTCCATTCAGGGCATCGAGGATATCTCCGCCCTTGACGAGCAAGGGGATTCCCTTGAGGTGAGGATTACCTGCCGGTACCCGGAGGATCTTCGGGGGGAAATCTACAAGAGGATAAAGCAGACCAACTGGGTGTTGATGGAGTTTCACCAGGAAACCCGATCGCTTGAGACCATATTCAGAAGCCTCACCAAGGAGGCCTGAGGTGCAACGCGTGATCCATATCTTCAAGAAGGAATTTGGGGTCTACTTCGTATCCCCCATTGCGTATATCGTGATATCGATTTTCCTGCTGGTTACGGGCTGGTTCTTTTTCAGCGCCTTCTTTCTCTTCAACCAGGCAAACATCAGAGGCTTTTTTGCCCTGCTTCCCATTACCCTTTCGTTCGTGGTCCCAGCCGTAACCATGAGGTTGTTCTCCGAGGAGCTGCATGTGGGCTCCTATGAGATACTCCTAACCATGCCGGTGACCTTTCTCGAGGTGATCTTCGGAAAGTTCCTGGCCAGCGTTGCGTTCATCGCTGCCATGCTTGTGCCGACGATTTCCTACCCGATTAGCGTATCTTTTCTCGGACAGCTCGATTGGGGACCGGTGGTAGGCGGATACATAGGCGCCCTTTTACTGGGTGCTGCATTTTCCGCCATTGGGCTGTTCGCCTCTTCATTGACCAGAAATCAGATAATCGCATTTATCACCGGCGTGGCAATATGTTTCAGCCTCACCTTGATCGACAAGATGCTCTTTTTCCTGCCCCGGTCATTGCTTGGGCTCCTCCAGTATCTTGGAGCGGACTTTCACTTCTCGAACATCTCAAAGGGCATCCTCGACTCCCGGGACATACTGTACTTTCTGAGCGTGAGTTTCATTGCCCTTTATGGAACATACTTGGGCATGCAGGAAAAGCGATGAGGTGGATGGGAATGGGTCTGAAAGCGAGATCGGGAACATACATACGGTTTTTGGCCTACCTGCTCGTGATTGTCCTTATCAATCTTGCGGGTGTTACGCTGTTTGTTCGGGTGGACTTGACCGGGGAGGGAATCTACTCCATAAGCGAGGCCAGCAAGCGGATGGTGTCCACGCTGTCCGAACCCCTTACGATCAATGTGTTTTTCACAAAGAATCTGCCTGCCCCCCACAACAATACCGAGCGGTACCTCCATGACCTCTTGGAGGAATACTCGGTCTACGCCAATCAATATTTTAACTATCGCTTTTATGATGTGAGCCCGGAGGAGGGGGATATCAGCAAGGAGGCGAGGGAAAATCAGGAACTGGCGAGAAACTACGGCATTTACCCGGTACAGATCCGGGCTATCCAGAAAGACGAGGTCACCTTTCAGAGGGCCTATATGGGTCTCGTGTTGATTCACGGCGACCTTATTGATAGGATTCCCACCATTACCAGCACTGAAGGGCTGGAATATAAGCTCACGTCTACTATTCAGAAACTTCACAACAAGATAAGTGCCCTGCTGAGTCTGCCGGAGAAGATTACAATTAAACTTTTTCTCTCCTCTTCGTTGAAGATCGTGGCACCCTACATGCAGTTGGGTGATCTGTCACGGCTTCCGGGTAAGATCGAGGGCATCGTCGAGAGGGTAAGTGCGAAGAACTACGGAAAGCTGGAGTTCCAATACCTCGATCCCTCAACGGATATAAGCCTGGAGGAAGTACTGCCGAGGTACAATCTATTGAGCCTTAAGTGGCCGGAGCTCTCAGGGGGGAAAGTTCCAGCAGGCAAAGGCGTCATCGGACTCGTGATGGAATACGGGGATAAGGTCCGCGAGATACCCTTGATCCGTGTGACTCGTGTTCCCTTTATCGGAACACACTATGAGCTGGTGAATATGAGCAAGATGGAGGATATCATCAACGAGAATATTGAGACACTTATAGAGATCAACGAAGATCTCGGCTATCTCGCGGACCATGGCACTCTGAAGCTTTCAGGCGGCTTACCGTCCGATACCGTGAGGAAACGGGATACGCTCTCAACGTTTCAAAATCTCACATCACAGGGCTACACCATAAAGCACGTAAAGCTGAAGGATAGTGCTATACCAGATAGCATAAACTGCCTCGTCGTCGCGCGGCCAACTGAGCAGTTCTCCGACTATGAGTTGCTTCAAATCGATCAGTTCCTGATGCGTGGGAAACATCTCGCCCTGTTTCTGGATAGCTTTCAAGAGCTTGTACCCAAGGATCAACTCAGCATAACATCCAGGGGAGTGCAGTATGTTCCGATAAAAACGGGAATTGAGAAACTTCTGGAACATTATGGAATTGGTATAAGGAGATCATATGTCTTGGACGAGCATTGTTATAGACAGACCCTTTCAACCAGGCTCGGAGGCGGAGAGAGACCTATCTATTTCGTTCCGGTGATACAAAACGAGTTTATCAACAAGGATGTGGGATTCATGAAGAACATCAAGGGCTTGATTACCATGAAGATCTCTCCTTTGGAGATATACCCAGAGCGTATCAGGGAGAATGGCCTGAAGGCGCACCAATTGTTTGCCTCATCGGAGAGATCGTGGGAGATGAGCGGACGGATCAACCTCAACCCCCTGTTTATGCGCCCCCCCAAGGAAGAGGAAAAGCTGAAGAGCTTTCCCTTGGCGTATATCCTTGAGGGAGAGTTCCCGAGTTACTTCGCGGGTAAGCCTCTACCAGAGAAAAAGTCAGAGAATGAGGAACCCACAAAAGAGGGTGAAGAGCAAGGATCGGATGAGAAGACCGGTGTTGATCTGTCGAAGATTGAAAGTTCCGGAAAGATAATCACGAAGGGCAAGCCCGGAAAGCTGTTTCTCATAGCATCTTCGGAGCTGCTCAAGGACAATATGCTGGATGAGGGGGGCAAGAGCCCTAATGCCATGTTCATCCTGAATATGTTGGATTACTTGAACAATCGAAAGGGAATTGCGGAGCTCAGAAGCAAGGAACAGCGGTTCAATCCCCTGATCGAGGTAAAAGGACGCACCAAGGCCTTTGTCAAATCCTTTAATATCGTCGGTCTCCCGATACTGGTTATTCTGTTCGGGCTCATGGTTTGGTTCTTTCGGCACTCACGAAAGAAACGAATACAAATGATGTTTCAGAAATAGTACTCCATGCGTTAATCAATGGAAACGCAAGGCCTTAACCGGGGATTCCCATGAAGGTAAAAAAGGAATATATCATTCTCGCTGCCGTAATTCTGGCGCTCTCCCTGTACCTTTTCCTTCGTAAAACAGACAAGACACACTATGAGCTGCCGAAGCTTTCAGCCGTGCCAAAGGAGGATATCTCTAAGATTGAGATAACCAAAAAGGGCACCGATATCATACTGAACAGGAGGAACGGAAACTAGAACATAGGGCCGCAGGGATATCCAGCGGATACTGCCAAGGTCAAGAACATGCTGGGCATTATTGAAAATCTCACGCTCACGGCCATGGTGTCGGAATCCCGTGATTACAGCCGCTACCAGCTCGATGACGAACACAAGATCACCGTGAAGGCCTATATCGGTGAGAAACTAACGAGGGAATTTGACGTAGGCAAGGCAGCCCCCTCCTACCGCCATACCTTTGTGAGGCTGAAGGAAAACGAGTTCGTGTATCATGCCCGCGAGAATTTCAGGAATGCCTTCGATCTTAGCGTGGATGACCTAAGGGACAAGCAGGTCCTCGCCTTCGATAAAGAAGAGATACAAGAGATTCGTCTTATCAAAAACGGCCAATCGTTGGTGTGCAGCCGTTCAGCCGCTTCCGCTACTGCGGATCAGGAGCCGACCGTAGAAAGCTTACCGTCAGAGGAAGAGCTGATTTGGCAGAGCGCTGAGGGGGAGCGGTGTGATGAGAAGAAGCTGAACCGCATGCTCGCTGTGCTCTCGAAGCTTCGCTGCGAGAGATACATCGAGGATATGAAAAAGGAGGATCTCATTGATCCTCTGTACCGTATCGAGTTAACAGGAGCGCAGGACTATCATCTATCCATCTTCGCCAAGAGCGACGATGATGAGAAAGGATACCCCGCTATTTCCTCTGAGAACGAGTACCCCTTCCTGCTGCCCGAGGGGAGGGCGAACTCCATTATGAAAGCCCTTGAAGAGATGCTGGAGAGGCCGGAGAACAAGGAGAAACAAGACAAGAAGAGCGAATAGGGCCCGCTAGCTGGGAGGGAGATAGAGGAGGAAGTCAAAGCCCGGCTTCGGTGGGATGTGTGGCTTAGCGATGCGCTTATCACCGTTGATGTAGAAGACGGGAAGTTCACGCTGAGTGGCAGCGTAGGCAGTGCGGCGGAGAAGGAACGTGCCTATGGGGACGCTTGGATAGCAGGGGTATCTTCGGTAAATCACGGAGGCTTAATGGCCAACCGGCTCCTGAGGGACAGAAAAGAAACCTCATAAATCCAATTCTCAAACTCCTTGGCTACTTCTGGGGGCCCATACCCTGGATGATCGAGGTGGCTGCGATCCTGTAAGCGGTTGTGAATCACTGGGAGGATTTCCGGATCATATTTGTGAGGTTTTTCTGGCAATGTAATGTCAAAACCCTTACACGAGCAGCTTATGAACAAAAACATGAAACTACTAGAACGTGCGTATTTCGTTATCCTTGTGGCGATATTCCTGCTTATCGTCTTTACACCCTACATTATCCATTCGGGGTTTACGCTGTTTAATTTCAATAAGTTGTAGAATTTCCGAGACGTTGTGTCCCCGGAATTATCGGAATGATATAAACTGGGTTTATCGGAAAAGATGACCAAGGGATCTTTCCGTGAATACCGGGAACGGATGATATCCGAACTGGAGAAGAGAAAGATGAAATACCAACCCCTCTTCTGACCGCCATGATTATCATTGATAGGATTATGGGGATTTTCAGATGACTTCTACTCCGCAGAAGGGTAAGATGCCT
>QMLW01000093.1 GCA_003646935.1 Deltaproteobacteria bacterium | reverse complement strand
TCTTTTGCCAATTGTATTTCTAAATCACACTGGAGGCACCGCTCCGCCTCTCGTTTAGCTTGCTCTTCATCGAAACCGAGCTCAACCTCCGCAAACCCCTCATGTCTTTTATCAAGGGGCATGGTGGGCATTTCCTCCCTCTTGAGATCCGCAAATCCCTCCTCCCTTTTCCCCGTATAGGGCCGGGATGCAGTTTCATCCATAGCCAGCTGCCCATTGCCCCTTCCCGATTCGGAGATATCGCCATTCCCTCCCAAGAAGCTGTCAATGGAACATGCGGCCTGTCTTCCCGCTGCGATGGCATCGATGATGGTGCCGGGGGCCTTGACCACGTCACCGCCCACAAACACGCCGGGCATCCCTGTTTCGAGGGTTTCGGCATCAAATACAATACAGTCATTCTCAACCAGGATCTCCCCGATCGAACCAATACATGAGAGATCCGGTTCTTGACCTATGGCGAGGATCACCTGATCGGTTCTCACCGTTTCCCGTATGTTCGCAAAGGTTGGACAGAAATTGCCCCCGTCATCGAACACCGAGGTACACCGCACGAGCTCTGCACCGGTGATCGTTCCGCTCTCCTCCAGGATTTTGTGAGGGCCCCACGATGGCATGATGATTACGCCCTCCTTCATGGCCTGCTCGATTTCCCACTGGTTGGCCGGCATCTCCTCTCTGCATTCCAAGCAGGCCAGGGTTACCTCCTTGGCCCCCAGCCGTAAGGCCGTGAGCGCCACATCGATAGCCACATTGCCTCCGCCGATCACTAGCACCTTATCCTTGAGGGCAATCTCCTTGCCCTCGTTCACCTCGCGGAGAAAATCGATGCCCCATAGCGCGTCATGGTGATCCCCCCCAAAGAGATCTATTCTCTTGCTGATGCTCGCGCCAACCGCGATGAATATTGCTTCATAGCCGTCTGCCCTGAGACTATCCAGGTCGAAATCCCTTCCCATTTTCCGGTTTACCTTTACCTCGATGCCGAGATCGAGTATCTCCTTGAGCTCGGCATCTACCACGTTCTTGGGCAGACGGAAATCGGGGATACCGAATCGCAGCATCCCCCCTGGCTTGGGCATCTCCTCGAACAGGGTGATGTGATGGCCCTTCCTCCGCAGGTAGAAGGCGGCTGTCAGTCCAGCAGGACCGGCACCGACAATCGCTACCCTGTGGCCGGTATCCTTTTCCACGTTCCAGATTTGCTCAGGCAGGCGGGCTGCGTTATCAGCTGCGTAACGCTTGAGTGCGCATATAGCGATGGGCTCGTTGACCTCGCCTCGCCTGCAGGCATCCTCACAGGGATGGGTGCAGACACGCCCCAGTATACCGGGAAAGGGCACCTTTTCTCGGATCAATGCGTAGGCCTTATCGATCTGACCTTCCGCGATGAGCCTCAGGTATCCGGGTATATCAACGCCGGCGGGGCAGGCCTCGATACAGGGGGGGGCAGCCGGAATGAACTCCGGCGGGGAGAGGGAGCGCAGAGGCCGTATAATATCGAGGATGGCAATTCCGTTAGGGCAGACCTCCTCGCACCTGCCGCAGGTGGTACAGGACCACGGATAGGGGGAGGCTGCTATCACGTCGGTTAGATCGAGCTCCACATGTCTTAGCACTCTCCTGACATTAAAGCCGTCCACGCCGGTGAGGGGGCACGCGGAGCTACAGAGCCCGCATTGCTCGCAGGCATGAAACATGCTCACGTCGTCTACGATCTTCTCGGCCAGTCCTGTTGGAGTGCCCATATATCCTTATTTGCGATTTTCAGAGTCCCAGCTTCTTCACCATATCCCTCATGGTATTGGCGAACTTTGGGCCGTCCGCTGCCGAGCACCAGATATTCCAGAGCCTATTGGGATCATATCCCTTTCTCGCCAATCTCTTCCGCGCCTTCTTGATCCTCTCCTCAGCCGCGTAGTTGCCCGTGATATAGTGACAGGTGGGAAACTCACAGCCAGCAACAAGCACGCCTGCCGCGCCCAGCTCAAAGGCCCTCTCTATAAAGTCGATGGACACCCGGGCTGAGCACATCACACGTATGAGCCGTGCGTTGGAAGGGTACTGAAGCCTGCTCACGCCTGCCATGTCAACTCCTCCCAGGGCACACCAGTGGCACACGAACCCGATGATCTTCTCCTCGGCCCTCTCCTCCAGGGCCGCCTCCATCTGGGCGAGGATCTGTTCATCCGAGTAATGGATAATGGTAATGGCCTTCTTTGGGCAGTCCGCTGCGCAGAGACCGCAGCCCTTGCACAGGGCCTTAATTACCTGAGGCTTCTCATCCACCCACTGAATCGCACCATAAGGGCAATTTTTTTCGCACAACCCGCAGCTCGTACAGAGATCGAGGTCGATATCCGCCACGATCCCCTCCGCCTCAAGGAACCCCTGTTTCATGGGGATCGAGGCCCTCATGGCTGCCCCGGTGCCCTCTTCCATGGCCTCCTTCAGGCTCTTTGGGGATCTCGCGCATCCGCACAGAGAGATGCCGTCTGAGGGAAAATCCAAGGGGCCGAGCTTTATGTGGGCCTCCTGGAAGAATCCATCGGGATTTGCGGAGATCTTGAGAAGGCCCTTGATATCATCAACGGTATCATTGCCCTTGAAGCCCGTGGTGAGCACGATCAGGTCAGCCGGAATGGTGAGTTCCTCGCCGAGCAGCAGATCGTTCACGAGCACCGATAGCCTGCCATCCTCTTCTCGCATCTCGGGGTACCGGTCATCGGGGAACCGTATGAACCGGACGCCGGCCTTTTTGGCCGCCTCCAGGCTCGACCCCTCTTCCCTGACCATGCTGAGATCCCGGTAGAGGATATGCACGCGGGCGCCATCGTTTCGGGCCTTGAGGGCTAACGCGTTTTTTACCGATATGTGGCATCCGATTGCACAGCAACCGCGGGATTCGTTTTTCGAGTTGACACAGTTGATGATCACCACGTCATTATTTTTGATTTGCGATTTGCTATTTGAGATTTTCCCATTCCCTTTTGCACATTCCCCATTCCACTTTTTTAGCATCCCTTCAAATTGTAGCTGGGTAATCACCCGAGGGTCGCGGCCGTATTCGAATTGTCCAACCGGTTCGATCTCCTTCATCCCGGTGGCCACTATGATGGTTGAGACATCGAGGTCCTCCCGTGAACCGTCTGCCTTTACCGTGACCTTATAGTTGCCGATATAGCCCTCTACGGTTTCTATCTCGGCGTTTGTATACACCGTGATGTTGGGGTGAGAGTCTATAAGGGCGGCTTTCGCGTTCACTATCTCATCGGCCGGCACGGTTTCATTATTGTATGAGATGGCCGCTATGTCCTTGACAAGGCCGCCGAGCCTGGATTCCTTCTCCACGAGTATTGCGTGAAATCCCTGATCGGCTATGTTCAAGGCGGCGTTCATCCCCGCCATGCCACCACCTATAATCAGGCAGTCCGTGTTCACGGGGAGCCGTATCTCCTCGCCTTTCTCTAGAAGCGCTGCCTTGGCAACGCCCATTTTTACGAGATCCTTGGCCTTTTCCGTTGCCTTTTGTGGATCGTCTCGATGAACCCAGGAGGACTGCTCCCTGATGCTCACGAACTCAAGCAGGTAGGGGTTCAGCCCCGCCTCCTTGATAGTCCTCTTGAAAAGCGGCTCATGGGTTCTCGGCGTACATGATGCGATGACGACCCTGTTGATGCCCTGTTCTTTGATAAGCTCCTTCATAGTGGCGAGATAGTCCACCGAGCACGACCATTTTCCCTCATCGGCGAAAACCACGTCTTTCAGCCCCCTGGCATACTCGACTACCTCGGGCACGTTCACGATACCAGCGATGTTCGAACCACAATCACAGATAAAAGCACCTATCCTGATGTCCTCATCCATTGGATCCCCTTATTCTGAAACTTGAAAATTGAAACTTGAAAATTGGGAAAAATTCAGAGGCAATATTAGAATAGATAAATTTCCTTGTTTTTCCAGTTTCTAGTTTCAAATATCAATGCAAAACCGCTTTCATGGCCGCAGCGCTCGCCTGCACGACCGATTCGGAGATATCGATTGGACCGGTGGCACCACCGCACACGTATATCCCTTCGACGTTGGTCTCCAGGGGCGCCAACACCGGGTCCTTTTCCTTGAAGAATCCAAGATCATCAAGCTCTATTTTGAGCACCTTTGCCAACCTCTTGTTGTTCTCGTTTGGAATAAGACCAGTGGAAAGAACCAAAAGCTCCACCTCCTGTTGCTCGATTTCGCCCGTATCCATGTTCTCGTACCGCACGGTCAGATTCCTGGTTTCAGGATCCTCGAACACATCATAGGGTCGGGCCTTGAGGTACGTGACGCCGTTTTCCTTGGCTTTCTGATAGAAATCCCAGAAACCCTTCCCATATGCCTTGAGGTCGTTATAGAACACCGTAGCCTCAACGGTTGCGTCATGCTCCTTGGTGATAATGGTCTGTTTTGTGGCCACCATACAGCATACCTTGGAGCAGTACGGCAAGCCCTTGGCCAAACCCCGACCGGCGCATTGAATCCAGGCGATCTTTTTGGCGTGTTTCCCATCGGAGGGCCTGATAATCTCGCCTGCTGTGGGACCTCCGGCATTCATCAACCGCTCGAACTGGGTGTTCGTGACCACGTTTGCATAGATATTATAGCCGTACAGCCCCGTAGCAGGCTCCGCAGATTGTATGCCCGTGGCCACGATAATGCCATCAACCTCAATGTCCATGGGCCTGTCAGCCTGCCACAGGACCACCGCATCTTTTCCCTCTTCTTTGCATGCCTTTACGCACAGGGCAATGGGGCACTCCCTGCACTGGCTGCAGTCCACCACACATCCCCCAACACATGCGCCCTGCTCCCGCATCTTTCCGTAGCGGCACCGGGGATCGATGACCGATACATTGGGCACGGCCTGCGGAAAGGGCATGTATATCAGCTTCCTCATACCGCCAATCTTTCCATCCAGTTCATCGGGAACGCTCACCGGGCAGGCTTCCACGCATTTTCCGCAGCCGGTACACTTCTGCTCATCGATATATTTGGCCTTTTTGATTAACCTCGCGGTGAAGGTGCCATTTTGTGCGTTGACCCTTCTCACCTCGGTATTGGTGAGTATTTCTATGTTGGTATGATTATCCACCTCATACATCAGGGGAGACTCTATGCATATGGAACAGTCGTTGGTGGGAAAGGTCTTATCCAGTCTCGCCATCATCCCGCCTATGCTGGCCGTATCATCGATGAGGTATACCTTGCAGCCGTAATCGGCTGCGTTCAGGGCCGCATTGATACCGGCAATGCCACCACCTATTATCAAGATCGACTCGGACATTGCTTTAGTTATAGTGTTATTCGGGTTTGTTATGCTTCTTGGGTTCTTTTGTGACTAGTTAGCCACTAAAGCGCTAAGGCACCAAGATTATTGAATTATTCTTTTGGTACTTTTTAGGGGCGAAACCATATCTTTCTTCGTGCCTTTGTGCTTGCCCTGCCCCGTTCCGGGTCGGGATGGGGGTAGCTGCCTGGACAGTTACCACGGTTGCCGAATTGCTAACAAACCTAATTTGACGTCCCTGAATTTCCTTTTTTCGGAGCGGCGAAGCCGCATTCTATAAAATTGCTAAGCAATTTTATAGTTATATCTCCGTTACTATGATCGCTTCAGCTGTGCACACGGCCTCGCACGTGCCGCAGCCGAGGCAATTCTGGCTGCGGGCGGGAAAGGACATCCCTGCCCTCATCTCAAAGACATTTACCGGACAGAAGTCAGCGCACTCCCCGCATCCGTTACATTTAGCGCCCTCGACTTTTATCAGATAAACGGGATATTCCCTTTGTTCCCTTACCATGAGCAACCATTTTTTCTTGACAAAATTTTTGTATACAGTATACATATCCTAGTCAAGAAAATAGTGCTACATCATACACATTTTCTCTCCTCAGGCAGTATCTCTCGATATCTGGTGATAGTGAAGCTCGCACCGAAACGCTTTAACAGGAAAAAGGAGAACCCCATGGCTCAGGAAAGAAAACTGTACCCCTCGTTTCATAACCCCTTATGCTTCAAGCCCGATCGTCCCCTTCCACAGGAGATAGCGGTAATCGGGGCGGGAACCATCGGGCCCGATATAGGGTATTACCTGAAATCGGCCCTTCCGGCGATCCACCTCTATCTCGTGGACGTGGTGGAAGAGCCCTTGAAGAACGCGGAAAAGAGGATTTCAGGCTACGTGCACAAGGCAGTGGACAGAAGGAAGATGACAGAAGACCACGCCCAAGCCTTGCTCAGCAATATCACCTACACCATGGACTATGAGCAGATCAAGGGGTGCGATCTGGTGATCGAGGCAGCCACAGAGAACGTCGATCTCAAGCGGAAGATATTCGAGAACATTGAAGCGCTTGTCAGCGAGGAGACCATCATCACCTCAAACACCAGCTCTATTCCCGCTGACAGGATCTTCGCGAACATGAAAAGGCCTGAGAGAACAACCATAACCCACTTCTTTGCGCCGGCATGGCGCAGCCTTCCAGTGGAGGTCATCACCTGGGAGGGCGGCGGCCAGGAGGTTGTTGACTACCTGTTTTGGTTTTTCGCCCATACGGGCAAGGTACCCCTCATAACGGACAACGCCATTTGTTTTATGTTGGACCGGATCTTCGATAACTGGTGCAATGAGGCCGCCTATCTGCTGGAGCATGCATCCGCGAGCCAGATAGACAAGGTCGCTGAGGAATTCGTGTTCGCCGGTCCTTTCTATGTCCTCAATATGGCACGCGGCAACCCTATAATCATCGAGACCAACAACCTACAGATGGAAGAGGGACCGCACTATAAGCCTGCTCGGATCCTGGAATCCGTTGACACGTGGCAGACCCATAGGCCGGGCTCAAAGGTGGATGTTCCGGATGAGTTGGCTGCCCTGATCAGGGACCGGTTGCTGGGCATTCTCTTCTCCCAGTCCTTTGATATCATCGATAGGGGGATAGGCACCAGGG
>QMLW01000092.1 GCA_003646935.1 Deltaproteobacteria bacterium | reverse complement strand
GCGGTGCTGGGCGGCACGCAATCGCTTCACACCAACTCCCTCGACGAGGTCCTTGCCCTTCCTACCGAGGAGGCCGCTACCCTTGCACTCAGAACCCAGCAGATCATCGCCGAGGAATCGGGAGTGGCCAACACCATCGACCCACTCGCCGGGTCATACCTCGTGGAACGCCTCACCAAGGATATGGAAGAAGAGGCATTTGCCTATATCAAAAAGATTGATGACATGGGGGGCATGGTAGCTGCAGTCGAGCGCAACTACCCCCAGATGGAGATCGCCGATGCCGCCTACAAATACCAGACGCAGATAGACAGCAACGAGAAGACCGTCGTGGGGGTCAACAAATATTCCACCGAAGAGGAGGTCCCCGTGGACATCCTTCACATCGACCCGGAACTGGAGAAACAGCAGATAGAGCGCACCAACCAGGTCAAGGATGGCAGAGATCAGGGAAAGGTAGCCGGGAGCCTTGAGCGATTGGGCGAGGCAGCTCAAGGGGATGAGAACCTCATGCCCTTTATCATTGATTCGGTAAACGCGTATGCCACCGAGCAGGAGATCTGCGACGTGTTCAGGGATGTGTTCGGCGTGTACCGAGACCCCGGCGTGTATTAAACGGATATACCCATGGAACGAAACAGGCAGATCAAGCAGGGGCACAGAAAAATAAGAGTCCTCGTTGCCAAGCCGGGCCTCGACGGCCATGACAGGGGCGCCAGGATCATCGCCAGGGCGTACCGGGACGCCGGCTTTGAGGTGGTGTACTCCGGGCTCCACCAGACACCCGAGGAGATCGTCCAGGCCGCAATCCAGGAAGACGTGGACATGGTAGGACTCTCCAGCCTTGCGGGCGCCCACATGTATCTGTTCCCCAAGGTGGTGGAACTGCTGAGGGAAAAGGGCGCTGAGGACATCGTGGTATGTGGCGGGGGGATATTCCCGGAAGAGGACATCCCCAAGCTGAAAGAGGCAGGCATCAAGGAGATCTTCATCCCCGGTACGCCCCTGAGTGAGGTCGTCAAATGGGTTGAGGAGCACGTGGAGCCGAGGGATTAACAAGGGATATGAGCGAGATCGTGAAGAAGGTCGCCTCTGGCGACATCAGGGCAGTGGCTAAGCTGATACGGGATATCGATGACAAGGTCCCTGAGGTGAGAGAGGTGCTCAAGGACCTCTATCCCTTTACAGGCAAGGCATACGTCGTTGGTATTACCGGAGCGCCAGGTGTTGGAAAAAGCACCTTGGTGGATCAGATGGTTACCCATTTGAGAGGCAATGGACAGACCGTGGGGATCCTTGCCGTGGATCCAACGAGCCCCTTCAGCGGCGGCGCTATCCTGGGTGACCGCGTTAGGATGCAGCGGCACAGCTTGGATGAAGGCGTATTTATACGTTCCATGGCAACCAGGGGCTACTTCGGTGGGCTTACCCAATCGACAAGGAGCGCGATCGACGTCCTGGATGCAATGGGAAAGGACTATATCCTCGTTGAAACCGTGGGCGTGGGACAGGATGAAATAGATATCGTTCAGAGCGCCCATACCACCATCATCGTGCTCGTACCCGGTATGGGGGATGATATTCAGGCCCTTAAGGCGGGAATCCTCGAGGTAGGCGACATCTTCGTGGTGAACAAGGCCGACAGGGAGGGTGCGGACAGGACCGTAAACGACCTCAGATTGATGATTGAGATGGATGAGAAGAGGTATAAGGATGGCTGGAAGCCGCCCATTTTGACCGCCCAGGCAGTATTCGACAAGGGGATACAGGAGATCCTGGAGGAGATTGAAAACCACAAGGCATTTTTGGCCTCCTCAGTGGAACGGCAATCCGCGCTTCAGCATGAAAAGGCGAGACACGATCTCACCGAGATGATAAAGGATCAGATAATCCAGGAAGTCCTTGCTGATATCGTGAACTCAGGAGAGTTCGAGCAAGCCCTGCAATCCATAGCGGAAAGAAAACTTGACCCCTATACTGCCTGTGATACTATAGTTTCTAAAAAGATAAAATCAGGCACGAGATAATGGAAAACCCCATTCCCAAGTGGGCGCCTCACGCTTTGTTTACCTTGATTGCCATTTTTTTTATCCTCTTTGGCATAGACCTACTCTATACGGCATACCAAATCAATGATCCCTTCTCATTTGTCATGACCTTCTTCGCATCGAATTTCATCATTCTCATTAGCGCTGCGCTATTGCTGGGCTTTATCTTAAAGATAGTGGGCAGCATCAAGAAAGAACGGCAGGAGAAAGGCATAAAACTCCAAGCAAGAGATTAGGGGGTATAGCATGCCACGGCTAAAAAAGGACAAGCCCTTGGGCAAGAGGATGCAGGAGATTAGGGCCACGAAAGGGCTGAGCATTGAGTTTTTGGCCAACGAGACGGGCTTTTCAGCGGACTACATTTCCAGCGTCGAGAAGGGGGAAACAGTCCCTCCCGTAGCTGCGATCTTACGGCTCTCGAGGGCACTGGAGATCGATAGCGGAATACTGCTCAAAGAGGAGATGCATACGGCGGATAAGAGAAAGGCAGAGGGCTTTCGGAAGAGGACAGAGGACTACAGCTACCGGACATTGACCCCAGAGGCTATTCATAAACATCTCAAGGCATTCAAGGTCTTCATAGATCCTGTTTCGGACCATAAAGGGGTGAGCTATCAGCATGAAGGGGAGGAGTTTATCTACGTGCTCAAGGGAACAATCGAGGTAACGGTGGGGGATAACACGACCGTGCTGAGCCCCGAGAACTCCATCCATTTCAACTCTTCTATCGTTCACAAGCTGAAAAATGTAAGCTCGGAAAAGGCGGAATTGATTGTCGTGCTGTATACGCCATAATGGATATTAGAAAATTGACAATCGAAAATTGACAATTGGGTATGTCCTACCAACTAAACGAAGAACAACAGATGATTCAGGCCATGGTAAGGGACTTCGCTCGAAGCATCATACTTCCCACTGCGGCCGAGAGGGATAAAACCAAGGAATTTCCTCATGACATCATACGGCAGCTGGGAGAACTCGGCCTCATGGGGATGAGCGTACCCCAGGAATACAACGGCGCAGGCGTGGACACCATCTGTTACAGTTTAGCCCTTCAGGAAATAGGCTATGCATGCGCCTCCACCGCTGTCATTGTATCGGTTCACAACAGCGTCTCCTGCGGCCCCATATACCAGTTCGGCTCTGATTTTCTCAAAGATACCTACCTTACCTCCCTGGCCGCGGGAAAAAAATTGGGGTGCTTTGCATTGACGGAACCGAGTGCGGGCTCCGATCCGGCCAGCCAGAAGTCAACCGCCAAGAAGGACGGAAACTCCTATATACTCAATGGGTCAAAGGCATGGATAACGAGCGGAAAGAGCTCGGATATCGTGGTGGCAACTGCTTACACCGATAAAGGCAAGAAACACCGGGGCATCAGCGCCTTTGTATTAGACAAGGGAATGCCCGGATTTACCGTAGGGCGCGAGGAAGATAAGATGGGCCAGAGGTCATCAGATTGCGCGAGCTTGATATTTGAAGACTGTCGGGTTCCCGCAGAGAACTTGCTAGGCGAAGAAGGTCAGGGCTTTATCATAGCCATGACTGCCCTAGATGAGGGAAGAATAGGCATCGCATCTATGTCTGTGGGAATTGCACAGGCATGCCTGGATGCGGCGATGAGCTACTCAAAGGAGCGAGAGCAATTCGGTGCCCCCCTTTCGAAATTTCAGGGCATTCGATGGATGATAGCGGATATGGCCGTCCAAACAGAAGCGGCCCGGCTTCTGACCTTTAACGTGGCGGCCATGAAAGACAGGGGAGAACGATTCACCGCCGAGGCATCCATGGCGAAACTCTTTGCCTCTGAATCCGCTAACAGGTGCGCATATACAGCCCTGCAGATCCACGGAGGCTATGGTTACAGCACGGAATACCCGGTGGAGAGATACTATCGTGATGCCAGGGTTACCACCATATATGAGGGTACCTCCGAGGTGCAGAGGATTGTGATAGCCAATAGCGTACTCGGGTCCTAATCATCGGCCATGCCTACCCCTCGTCTTTGCCTTCTCTTTCCCCGTTATGGTTAACCAATTTGCCTTTCCCGCTCATATAGCGAAGGAAATCTGCTAATCGTGCAGATGGTATGTTTGGGTTTGACATGCTCATCGTAATTCCTTAGCATAATTTTCTTTATATCTCCCTGATGCACCAGCTCCAAGCAAGAGGACCTTTATGTACAGGACAAAAAGAGTATGGCTCTTCGGATTCCCCGTTGTAACGGTGTTGGCGCTTTTTCTCGCCCTCCTCTCGATAGGGAGTCCCCTTCGACCGCCTGCTATGGCTGCTGATCGAATACGAAAACCCGCGGTAGCAGGATATTTCTATCCGAAGAACCCTGATACCCTCAGAACTACGGTTGATACCCTCATCTCAAGGATTACCGAAACCCAGGTAAGGGGAAGGATTCTCGGACTTATGTCTCCCCATGCAGGATACGGCTTCTCGGGGCACGTGGCCGCGTATGCATATCGGGAAGTGAAGGGCAAGCCCTACGATACCGTGGTTATACTCGGGCCGAGCCATCATGCCTACCTGCGGGGAGCATCGGTGGGCGATTGGGATGCCTACGCAACACCTTTGGGAAGGGTGCCGGTGAACAGGGAGCTCGTAGGTGCCCTTCTCAATGTGGGAACATTGTTTTCATTTTCAGAACGTGCTCACATCAGAGAACACGCAGTTGAGACCCAGTTGCCCTTCCTGCAGCGGGTTCTCAGGGATTTCGATATCGTCCCTATCGTTATGGGAACCTCACCGCTGAGCGAATTAGAGGAAATCAGTGAGGCCATTGTAAGGCTAATCAGGGGAAGAAATATCCTGCTCATAGCATCTTCCGACATGTCGCATTTCCCAACCTATGAGGATGCCAACGAGGTGGACAGGAGAACGCTGTCCGTAATCGAGACGCTCGACCCTGAGCGGGTATTCAACTCGGAGGCACGCGTGTTACGAAAGGGTATAGAGAATCTCTCGACTACGCTCTGCGGTTTGCGCTCTGTTGTGGCCGTCATGATGATGGTCAAAGAGCTCGGAGGAAATGCGGTACAGGTATTGCGTTACGCCAACAGCGGAGATGTAGAATACAGAGGCCACAAAGAGAAGCGAAGGGTAGTAGGTTATGGCGCTGTTGCCTTTTACAAACCATGAGAACGATGGAGGAAATCATGAATCCAATAGCAGAGGAATTGAACGAGATTATCCTTGAAGCCAATCCCCATATCCACGAGATGCTCTCCATAAAGGGAAAAAACCTCTACTTTCCCAGAGGCATCCTCTCTCAAGGCGCTGAGGCCAAGGAAAAGGCCTTTAAATACAACGCCACCATAGGCATCGCCACGGAAAACGGGGTGCCCATGCATCTTCCCTCGATTATGTCGTATATAACGCTCTCTCCTGCCGACTCGCTCAACTACGCGCCATCCTTTGGCAAACCCGAGCTCAGGAAGAGATGGAAGGAGATGATGCTCGCGAAAAACCCCTCGCTTGCCGGCAAGCAGATAAGCCTCCCGGTGGTCACCAATGCGATAACCCACGGGCTCTCGGTCACCGCTGAGATGTGGCTCGACGAGAATGATGTGATCCTCCTGCCCGACAAGATCTGGGGAAACTACACGTTAGTCTTCACGGTCCTCCATGGGGTGAAGATCGAACACTATCCGCTCTTCTCCTCACAGGGAGGCTTCAACCTGAGTGCCTTTGAAAAGGCACTCAAGGCGCAGGCCGGGCAGACAGAGAAACTCGCACTTATCCTCAATTTCCCTAATAATCCAACTGGGTATACGCCCACAGAGGCAGAGGGCAAAGGGATTGCGGAGATAATCCTCAACACGGCGGAAAAGGGCAGCAACGTGGTGGTCATCCTCGATGATGCCTACTTCGGGCTTTTCTATGACGAGCATATCATGAGGGAATCGCTTTTCGCCTCGCTTGCCGGTGCCCATCCCCGGGTTATGGCTATCAAATTAGATGCGGCGACAAAGGAGATCTACGTGTGGGGCCTGCGAGTGGGCTTTATCACCTATGGAACGGCATGCAAGGGCAATGCCGATGAGGCCTACGGCGCCCTGGAGAAAAAGACGGCCGGAGCCGTGAGGGGAACCGTCTCAAACAGCCCCCACCTCAGTCAGTCGATTGTCCTCGGCGCGCTTAACTCCGAGACCTACGGGGCGGAAAAGGAGGAGAAGTACCAGGTAATGCTCAAAAGGGCGGAAAGGCTCAGAGCGGTGCTTTCCAACGAAAAATATAGAGATGCCTGGGATGTCTATCCCTTTAACTCGGGTTACTTCATGTGTCTGCGGCTAAAAGACGTGGATGCCGAAGAGCTTCGCGTACACCTTTTGGATAAGTACGGAGTCGGGGCCATCTCGCTTGGCAGCACGGATCTCCGGGTTGCCTTCTCATGTGTGGAAGAGGGAGATATACAGGAGCTCTTCGATCTCATCCACCAGGGCGTGCAGGATCTTCAGGGTGCTCCAGGCTGGTAATTCCTCAAGGGGCAAGCAGCTGCATTTTGTAATACATTTCTGTTGAAACGGAGACGATCCTCTGAACGAGCGGGCATGGTGTCGGTTCTTGGCTTTGATTTTTATCAACATCAGAAAAAAGCAGGAGATGGATGGTACTCTCATCCTTTATTGAAGGCATCAAAAAGTCAGAAGAGCTTGGCCCTCAGGTAGTCTATCACCGCTACCTTCCCCGCCAGGAACCGAAATACAATAGCTGCCGGCTCATCTCTTCCCGTATCTCACGGCTCCTACAGGATGCCCGCATTGCGAACCTTTACACGCACCAGGTAGAGGCAATCGAAAAGGTGAAAGGGGGAGAGGACATACTCGTAGCCACCCCCACTGCGAGCGGCAAGAGCCTTATATATAACATTCCCGTCCTAGAGGCGATGCTCGATAACCCCGCAACGCGAGCCCTCTATATTTTCCCGCTCAAGGCCTTGGAACAGGATCAGCTGAAAAACCTCCTTGATCT
>QMLW01000091.1 GCA_003646935.1 Deltaproteobacteria bacterium | reverse complement strand
GCCACCACCGGTAACCCGCTAGCCATGGATTCAAGAATCACGTTCGAAAAGCCCTCCTCATGGGATGCAACAACTGATATGTCGCTTGCGGCAAGCAGCTGGGGAATGTCGTGCCTGAGGCCGAGAAATCTAACCCTGCTGGATACACCCAGTTCAGCGGCCATTTTCTCTAGCCTCCCTCCTATTCCTCGATCTTCACCGGCAAACAGAAATAAGGCCTGCGGAACGCTCGTCAGCGCCTCGCTGGCGGCTTTAAGCAAATCGCCGTGTCCCTTGTAGGGTATGAGATTTCCGATTACTATAATGACCTTTTCCGTAGATCCTATTCCGAGTATCTCCCTTGTCTTTCTCCTTGAAGATCGTGCGGAATCAAAGGTAGATACATCCACCCCATTGTAGATAAGTGCCAATTTAGCTGGATCTATATGATCTCTTTGAACTGTATCCTCCCACACCGCCCTAGAATTCACTGTTACTAGATGACTCAGTCGGTTAGCAGCTAAATCAAGGAGCCTTAAGATATTATACCGTTCCTGGTGGGTTCCCAGTGCTCTTCGGCTGGTGATGACCAATGGAACCCTGGTCAGTCGACCTCCCAATGCGCCCATACACGTGACAAGGGGCAAGAAGGAATGAACAACCACGGGCCTAACGAGCAGCAGTATCCTGATTAATCTCAATTGAGCAGGGATAAGCTTCCACGGTGCTTTCAGCAGATCGCCCCTCTCAAGCCCCCCATCATAGGTCGGTACACCGAGATCTCGAATATATTGCTTTAAATACCCCTCCTTCTGCAAGACAAAGAGGTGGCAGAAAAACCTACGATCATGAAGACGGCTTATGAGGGCAGCCATTTGAGCCTCGGCACCGCCGATATCGAGAGAGCCTATGGCAAATAGGATGTTCAGCTTTTCCGGCATATATCTAATTGATACGGATCTATTCCTGCACTGTTAGCCTAGTTTCCATCCAGAAATTGCTCTTTTTCCGCTGAGCTTCGTTCTACGCGTGTTTCCACCTGCGACGTACCTAGGTGTACGCCTCGGCGAAAACCCTTGTGCGGCCTAGCTCAGCGAAAAAATCCCTCATTTCTGAATTGGAAACTTCACTGGTCTACACAGAGATTTATGGATGGAGACTAGTCTAGCCTCATTCAGGTATTCACCTAAGTAATTTTCTAAAGTTTTTTTGCAACACATGCTATATACGGCGATGTATAGCGGTTTGCAGGAAGAGGAACTACCAAGATCTCAAAGATCCATAGGACCCTTGCAATCTGCTGAAGTGAATAACGTATTGCCCGTTTCAGAAAGATATGGAAAGGCCTGTTGCTCATGTCAGCCAAATTAATGACTCCAAAGTTTATGAATATGAAATAGGTGCAAGAAACGACTTCAAATCCAGCGTATTCATGTGCGGCACGGAGTCCCTCCAAACCGACAGCAACATGGATATCATAGACCTTCTTGTTCAACACCTTCTGGAGTATACCCATCATACCGGTTAAATTCGGAATAAAGGTTATAATGGTGCCTCCGGGTTTTAGGTATTGGGAAAAAGCGCGAAGGCAGGCATATATGTCGTTAAAATGCTCAACCACACCAAATGAGACAACCGTATCAAAAGTACCTAATAGAGATTTTGGCGGCGAATAAAGATCCGTGCATATAACATCTCCCTTTACCCCCTCCCGATTCATCATCTCTCTTGCCTGCCTGCAGCCTTCTTCTGAATAATCGATTCCAGTAACTTGAAAGCCAAATTCCTTCGAAAAATAAGGGAGCCATATAGAACGAGCGCAGCCAATCTCAAGTAAACGTTTATTTTTTGGTTTTAAGAATTTAAATAAATCAGATAAATACGTATGATATCTTTGATTGATGTAACTGCTTAAGCCATGTTTCCCGGGATCAAAGGCCTTTGGCATGGAACTGATTTGCCATAAATTACTCCAGTAACCCTTTCCTGCCCTATCCATCGGTAAAAGCGCCTTTCTCCCGTTCGGAAATGAGCCTGCGTGTAAAATGCCATAGAAACAAAAAGGAGATTGCATATACAATAGACGTAGAAAGAGCGATTCCCTTTAAACCCATTATGTGGATAAACAGGATATTAAACCCCACATTCGCGGTAATATTTATCGATGCCGCCCACATGAGAATATGATTCGCTCTGAGGGAGGAAACTAACCGTGCCAGCATGATGCCGGCAATGTAGAACGGTATCTGAAAGGAGAAAAATGCCTGAACCGCGGCTACTAAAGCCGTATCTCCCCCGGTAAAGGCCCCCCGTTGAAAGATAATGCGCACAAGGGGTTCAGAGAGCCAATAGATGAGTATGGCTACTGGTACGGCAATGACAAAGATGAGACGCAGATAGAAATGTAGGGTGCTTCGCAAGGTGTCCCAACCCCTCTCCGCGACTAGACGTGAAAAATAGGGCAGCACTGCGGTACCAATAGCCATCGCTGCCAATCCCAGCACCATAGTAATAACCTTGTTTCCATAGTTAAGAGAAGCCACGCTTCCGGATGCAAGGGCTCCGGCCATCGCCTTGTCAACAAGCTCGGTGCTTCCCATTAACAATCCACCGGCAACCACCGGCAGATACTGGCCAATCACAATCCGCATATCAGGGTCTATTGAACGAAATCGAGGCCTCAGGAGTATTCCCCTCAGCCTAAGTGCATACCCAATTGAACACGTCTCTAGCCCAAAACCGATGACCGTACCGAATACAAGCGCAAAGATTCCCCAGGCCTTTCCGCCTATTAGTATAAAAATGATAGCGAATAGAGGGACAAAAATAGGCGCCATTGCTGGAAGCGCGAAATGTTCTCCTGCATTCAGCACGCCTGCCCAGATGTTGGAGAGACCCTTAAAGAAGACCACCGGCAATAATAGCAGCAGTAGCGATCTCGTCAGTTGCAATTTATCAGGTGAAAAACCTAATCCTAAAATGGGCAAATAAAAAGGAGCAAGCACCGCCATCAATAATGAGACGCTGATGAGCAGGACCATGCTCCACGCTAAAATGCCTGAAAGAAGATCCTGAGCGGCGTTAGTACCTCTTTCTTCGGTTAGGTGAATAAACGTGGGTAGGAAGGCGGCGGTGAAAGATCCGGCCACCACGTTGATCACAAATGTGGGAAGGAGAAATGCAATAAGGAAGGCATCCAGGGCATCAGCAGTTCCAAACCATGCGGCAACGGTAAGTTCCTTGGCGACAGAGGCAAGTTGCGTCACCAGGGTTAAGAGGGCGATTATCGTTACCGCACCGAAAATTTTTCTTTTTATAGAACCGTGTGTTAGCCTCCCATAATAACTAAGAATAACTTCAAATCTATTCAAGGAAATCCCTGTTCTATCTGAGAAACGGTAGTATCAGCAAAAACCAAGCAACTCTATCTAAATTCTGAATCGATTGCCAATCATCACGCGCTCATCCGGCGCCAAGACAATGAACCATGCGGTGAAGCTAAACGCGGTAAAAACCGCCACCATAAAGGCCGCTTTGATCAAAAGGTTTATCTGCATACTCCCCAGGCCGAAGATAATCAGGGCTCCAACCATAGCCAAGGTCTTAGGAATGCGGCTTGAGATTTTAGTCGGCAACAAGCGCTGTGCTATTCCAAACAGGCATTATTCCATCATTCCAATATTCCAATATTCCAATTGTGAGCGAAGCGAACTAAGTTCAAAACGTCTGCAAATTGCGGCTTCAATTTCTTAAATATCAATATTCCCATCACCAATGAATTTTAAGACCGAACTTCAGATATTCCTTGAATTCACGATCTTTCGATACCAGGGTCATCTTCCTCTGAATAGCCTGCCAGATGATAAACCGATCGAACGGGTCTTTGTGCAAAAGCTTTGGTAGCTTATGAAAACTAGCTGCCTCGGTCGGGCTTATGGGCATGATATTCAAGCCCATCTGCTCAGCGAAACGGGGCAATTCTTCGGGCTCCACACCAGACAATTCAAGCTTTCCAAGCGCGAACTTAAGCGAAATCTCCCAAAAGGTTATCACGCTGACAGCCACGTCATTATCCGAAGATCTGATCTTCTGTGCTGCAGACGGGCTCAATTTTTCCGGGGAGAAAAGTGCCCACAGGAAACTATGAGTATCCAAGAGAAAATTCACGATTTCAGCATCTCTTCATCACTCAGCTTGAAGTCCTCATGGATCACACAGTGGCCCCGATCCCTGAGTAAGCCCAGCTTTCTTTCCGGTTTTGCGCTGTAATGGGAATAAGGTACCAGCACGGCAACTTTTTCCCGCTTTTTCCCATAGCTTATTACAATCTCTTGGCCCTGCCGTAATCGCCCCAGTACTTCTGAAAATCGCGACTTAAGTTCTCCGATGGTGAGTGTCTGCATGAGTTCCTCCTAGGTTGATAGCTGCTAATCTCATTATGAGTTTTTTTGACAACTTGTCAAGAAAATACATGTCTTGATATGCCTCAACGATCCATACCTGCTGGTTTATTATATCGGAGGCCATGACTGTTCTTCTCTTTATAAAATCGCGGAGCGGTTTTATCTCCTGTTCGCCATCAAATCAAGATACAGAGACTCCATATCTCGTATGAGCCGTTCTTCAGAAAAGCGCTCCTTCACATAGGATCGAGCCTGCAAGAGGAGCCTGCTCTTGCTCACGGCATCAAGATCCACCAGGTATTTCAACCCTTTCATAAATCCTAATGCGTCATCTTTTCTACAGAGAATGCCTCGCTCACATACCCTAAATCCATCTGAAGAAGGAATGCCGTCCGACGCCCCAAGAAGATCCAGCACCCCCCCCGCATCGGTTGCAATTACGGGAACCGATGATGCCATTGCCTCGATGATTGATACGGGTGTTCCTTCGTTCAGGGAAGTAAGGGCAAGGATGTCGAGGTCTGCATAGACTAGGTGCACGTCCCTTATCCAACCACAGAATATCACGTGACGGATTAATCTCAATTGGCGACAATACGCCTCTAATTCTCTCCTTAGCTCACCGTCACCAACCACCATAAATTTTACCTTCAACGCGGGATTCTGATTAATAAAGAGCCTTGCCGCTTGAAAAAACATCCTATGGTTTTTTATGGGGACAAGCCGGCCGACAATGCCGATTAATAAGGTATCATCACTTATTCCGAATTTTCCCCTGAATTGTCCTTTTAAAAAGCCGTTTTTTAGAAAGGGTGCAAGCTCAAAGCCCAGCTCAATGGTCTTTATCTTTTTACCCGGTGCGATGTGGAACTTCTCCGTCAAATCCTTCCTCTGGGTATCGCTTATCGCAATAATCACATCCGTCAGCATCGCCAACAAGCGCTCAATCCACACGAAAATGAGAGATGCTTCCTTGCTGAAATAACCCTCAAACACATGCCCATGAAAGGTGTGAACGGTCTTTACCTGCTTCCCATAAAATAGATTATACATCAACACAGCGAGCCTGGCACTTGAGCCGGCCTTTGCCGTATGTGTATGCACGATATCCGGTTTTTCTTCCCGCAGTTTATTGAAAATTCGGAGAAATGCCATCAAATCCATCTTGACGCTGATATCCCTCTGTAGCTCTGAAAAAATAACGGGTTTCGTATCCATTGAATCAAAAAGATAGCTCATATCCCCTTCTGTTGGGGAGATCTTGCCTGCAATCAGCATAGGCTTAAACCTTTTAGAGTCCAACCCCTTTGTTAATAAGTTTACGTGAATGGCCGGTCCTCCGATGTTTAGGCGCGCTATCAGCCGCAACACCTTTATTCTCCTAGCTTTTTCAAAATAAACAGCTTTCTCTTTAGGTCGTATGGCAATCTGCCGGTCATACCATACACGCATGCCATTGGATATAAGCACAAAACAGAGCCTGAGAGAAAGACCGGCTATAGCAAGAGGTTTCAAAAACCAGTAATGGGGTTTGCTGTATTTCTCAAAGAGCCGATAACTACTCTTATGAAATTCAAAAATCGATCTTGAAAGCGCTTTATCGCTGCTCCCTCCAACATAATGAACAACAGAGGCTCGCGGAAAATAAACCACCTTCCATCCCTTATCCCACATGCGCCTGCACCAGTCCGCATCCTCCCAGTACATAAAAAAGCGCTCATCCATAAGGCCAACGGTTTCAACGGCTTTTCTCCTCGCCACCAAGCAGGCACCGGAAACCCAATCCACCTCCATGGGGGTTCTGCCATCGCTTTGAGTGGTAAGTATGTTTTCGCGGGTGAATGGATTATTCGGCAGATACCTGGTCAGGAGTGAAGATCGTCCGAATAAGCCCGTGAGCGGTGTTGGGAACGTTCTGGCCGATCCCTGGACAGATCCGTCATGATTCAGGATTTTTGGACCAACGATCCCCACGTGAGGATGCTCTTCCATATAGCACAGGATGGGCTCAAAAAACCCATCAATCAGAATCGTATCAGGATTTGTAAGCACTATATAGGGGGAATTCCCTTGTTTCAGGGCGTTATTGACTGCTCTTGAAAAGCCCAGATTATAAGCATTTTTTAAAAGCATGACTTCAGGAAATTCATTCCTCACTCTATCAATACCATCGCGAGAGTCATTATCCTGTATGAAGACTCTTACAGGTGTGCCATGAAGGGTATCATAAATCGATCTGAGACAGCGCAGAAGATAATCGGTGCTGTTGTAACTCACTATGATAATATCCATTAAACTCATTTCCTCAATTTCTAATTCTAATTTCCAAAATACCCTTTGATCCCCCATTCCAGACTCTTGCCATGCACTCCGAAGACTCCCTCCATATCTTTCTCCGTACTTATTTACCGCCGAGTTCGCAGAAACCGCGAAGAGTTAGGAAAGTAGATTGTTTTTTTGGAAAGTGTCTTATAGCAGATGAAAGCTTCTCATTACACGTTCCACATCCGCATTGGTCTTGGCAATCTCACGTAAAGCCAGGATTAGATCCTGCAGCTTCCCCTCGCGTTCTATCTTTTCAATCGCCTCATCCTTGGCCTTTTTGATGACAGTACGCCTACGCCGATCCCAGTAGGCAAAACCAATTACCCCAAGGGTCAAGGTTGTGAAAATCCCTG
>QMLW01000090.1 GCA_003646935.1 Deltaproteobacteria bacterium | reverse complement strand
TTTTTAATTTATATGATATTTTGTGACTACTCACGCAGTCAGCCTGAAGCTGTTTAGACTGAAGGCTGAAAATGCCCGGAAGAGCATTATCGCTGGCCTTTGCTGAACAAACAGAAGCTTCTATGGTCAAACACGGCTTCAACATGCTGTATCTCCGCTCTTTCCTAACGGCCTTCAGCCTATCTGCCTGAGTAGTTACGCTTTTTTATGTATATTTTCAACTCCTTCTCAGGAGATTGCATGGGGAAGTTAAGGATTGCACTTATCTCTGGCGGGTGGTCCCGGGAACGGGAGGTATCGCTCAAAAGCGGAGATGCTGTATACGGCGCCCTTGATAAGGATAAATACGAGGTGCGCCGGTATGATCCCCGCGATGATCTTCTCGGATTAATAAAGGGCTCTGGGCACATCGATCTCGTGCTGCTCCTTCTCCATGGTAAGAGGGGGGAGGACGGCTCCATTCAAGGCCTTCTCGATCTTCTGAGCCTTCCATACGTTGGATCGGGCGTCTTGGCGAGCGCCCTTGCCATGAACAAGGCCCTCAGCAAGGAGCTATTTAGAAACGCTGGCCTCACAGTACCGCGGGATGTGATGCTTTCAAGCAATGAGGACGTGAACCCCAAGGAGCTTTTCTCTTCGCTCGGCAGGCCCGCTGTAGTCAAGCCCATTGCAGAGGGATCGAGCATCGGCCTGCGGATATGCGGCACCGAGGAAGAGGCCGCTGAGGCCATAGGTGAAGCCCTTGCCATGGGACAGGGAGCATTGGTTGAGGAGTACGTGAGGGGTACGGAGGTAAGCTGCCCTGTGCTGGGGAACCAAGACCCGGAGGCGCTCCCCGTCATTGAGATCATCCCCCAAGGGGAGCACCAGTTCTTCAACTACACGGCCAAATACGTACCCGAAGCATGCCAGGAGATATGCCCGGCACGGCTGCCCGCCGATGTGTACGGCAAGGTGCAGGACTGCGCCATCCGGGCCCACCGTGTTCTCGGGTGCCGGCATCTGTCTCGTGCCGACATGATCGTGACCGATCGGGATGTGTATGTGCTCGAGACAAACACGATACCCGGCATGACGGAGAACTCCCTGTTTCCCTTGTCAGCGAGGACCGCCGGCATTTCCTTCCCGAGCCTCATGGATCGATTGATCGAGCTCGCCCTTGAGGAATAGGACGGATTTCGCCTTTCCCCTCCTTTTTGAGAGTCCCTTTTATGTTTTCCTATCCTTATCAGGCTTGACTGAATTATTTGTCTTATACCCCTTAAACCGCTCATTGTCCGTGATGCTGAGAAAACAATATATGTAGGCTTCCCGGAAATCTTAATGAACTCGCAAGCGTCAAGAGCAGATTTATCCCGCCTGCCCCGTAGGTAGTGACTATCGTACTGGGGTGGAATTTTTACGCCGTTGAATGTTTGTCCCGTGGAATGAAGAGCATATTCCACTGGGGCGAAGACCATTCCACTGGGACTTGACCCCTATTCTTTGAGGAAACCTTGGCCTGTATTTAACACCGCGCTCTGGTTTGTATCGTTCTTGTTACAAAGGAGATTTCTATGCATGCCGCGGAATTTCGCCGGTATGATTGCGCCATCAACCGTTCTCAGACGCCGGAAAATTTTTCTTTCAGGCAAACACGCCCATCTCTTTTTCAAGGGCAGCAAAGCGTTTTTTGAGATCCGCGATGATGGACTCGATAAGTTCTGTGGCCGGGGGGATATCATTGATAAGGCCACCAACCTGGCCGCAGTGAATTTCCGCGTCTGCGGACTCTCCCAGGTGCTGGGCCCGATACGGGTTGTGTTCTTCCAGATACCGGATGAGCTGTTCTTTTGATGCACCGGATTTCTGCAAGGCCTGAAATTTCTCCGTGAAGGTGTTCTGCAGGTCCCGGGCCAGCATAAATGCCTTGGGTACCGATACGGTGCAGACGTCTTTAGCGCGGATTAGGGCCTGCTTGACGTTATCATGGCTTTCGGATTCCTGGGTGGCCATAAAGCGCGAGCCCATGTAAATGCCGTCTGCCCCAAGGGCTAGGGCGGCCAAAACCCCGCGGCCGTCTCCTATGCCGCCACCGGCAACCACTGGAATATCGACCGCGTCCGCCACCATGGGGGTAAGCACAAAGGTGGTCAGCTCCGTAAACCCCTTATGGCCGCCGGCCTCAAAACCTTCGCAGACCACCCCGTCCACACCGGCTTCCTGGGCCTTTTGCGCGTGACGGGCCGTGGAGACGGCGTGGAGCACTTTAATGCCGGCTTTTTTCAGGGTTTCCGTATACACGTCAGGCCGGCCCACGGATACGATGGCTACCGGGACTTGTTCCTCCACCAGCACGTTTACGATTTTTTTGGAGTACTTCATATCCTCGCCAAAGCCCACCGTCACGTTGACGGCAAAGGGCTTGTCCGTAAGCGAACGCACCTTGTGGATCTGCTGGCGGGCGAGTTCTCCGGTGGCTTCCACGTCCGGGTTAATCTTATGTGCGCCTGCATTGGGCCCGAGGGTGCCCATGCCGCCGGCCGACGATACGGCGGCGGTTAAAGCAGCGCCGCTGACCCAATTCATGGGCGCCTGGATGATGGGATACCGGATGCCAAGGAGACTGCAGATGCGGTTTTTCGTCATTTGTCACTCGTCCATTAATGTGATAAGAACTCTCTTTTTGCGGCAAGGAGTATAGGAAACCTATGGTTGTGTGTAAAGCATGAAATTTCTGGATTATATGGCGATGAAGGAGCTCTTATTGCTACTCCGCTATGCTTTCAGGCTAGTTTCTCTCTCCAGCCCTACACATAGGGTGGTAAGCCAACTTCGCTCGGTTCAACTTTATACACACGACACGGGTAACCGCGCGTATCCGCCCCCCCTGACGCTCTCTCTACTGGTTCGTCCGGGATGAGTATATTGATATTAGCCTTGTCCCATTGATCGGCATTGGAAGGGTCTTCTGGAAAATACCAGCCGAAATTGCACATTATTATTCTGGAGTCCATCTCAGGATCGATGGCAAGCTTCTGCATTATCCTGCCCATGTTTGACTCCACCCATACCCAGTCCCCATCCACAGCCCCTATACTTTTGGCAATTTCAGGGTTCAACCGTACCAGCGGGTACGTCTTGCGCTTGCGCATAGACTTCACGTGCTTGTATTTAGTCAAATGAAATTCCTCGTCCATATATGAGGTCATCAGAAGCGGATATTCTTTTGAAGGCTCCCAGCGTGGGATTACTTCTTCCCAAAGCGGCATGGGGCTGCAGCCATAGGTCTCCATTGCTTGTTCGGAATATATTTCCGCTTTGCCTGAACCGGTGGTGAAGTAACCACGATCTTCGATTTTCTTATCAAACGTTCCCGCAAGCATCCTTTTCACCTTCATATCCTCCCAAGTCAACCCGCTGGGACCGAGGACATAATTCATGGTCTCCACATCGCTATCAAAGAAGTATTCCCCCAGCCCCAACCGTTTGCCCAGGTCGTTTAGTATCATTACATCGGAGCGAGCCTCTCCCGGCGGCTCAACAATCTTAGGTATAGCTCGGAGCGGTCCTGTTCCGGTAAAGCAGGCTATCGTATCACATTCATTCGTGGTGGCTACCGGTAGGACTATATCGGCCATGGCAGCCGTCGGCACCATGAAAATATTAGCCGATACCAATAAATCAAGCTTCATGAAGGCATCGTATGTCTTACGAGAGTTAGGAGCACTCATAAGAGGGTCGCATTGAGTGAATAGGGCTGCTTTTATCTTATCGTCCAGGATGCCATTGATAAGGGCTTGGTCGGGTATATACGCAGCCCTTACCGCATACTTGTGTTTGTTTGCCAGGTTCGTCTCTACATTTCTGGGGAACTTATCAAGCAGGTACATCCTGCTGGCTCGAGTGTAATTGGGACGTGTGGCGGATATTCCCCATCCCGGGAGGTTCAGGGGACTGACAACAGCCTGCAAGATGTCAAGGAGTCGCTGGCCCTGGAAGCTGCGTGCCCCTTGACCAAAAGACCCCATTCCCATCTGTACGATGGACGGAACAAGCTCGCTATACCATCGAGCAAGCTGCTCAATTTGCTGGCGGGGTATCCACGTTACCTTCTCCACATCGTCAAGAGTAAAGGTTGTTACATGCTCACGGAGCCGGTCAAAACCGACCGTCCATTTGTTAACGAAGTCCTTATCGTAGAGCCCTTCTTCAATGATGAATTTTAACAAGCCAAAAACCAGGGCGTAGTCACTAGTTGGCCTGGGTTTAATCCAGAGGTCAGCCATCTTAGTAACTCCTATCCTTCTTGGGTCTATTACCACCAGCTTGGCGCCACTTTTTACGAGGCGCTTTATCCGCTCTCGTCGTGCTGCCATCCTATCCGACCAGGCACCTCCCCAAACTACTACTAATTTGTAGTTCGGTTGTATTTCCTCAGGGTATTCTTCGTTCAGAGGATTGAAATGTCCCGGACCATACGTGGCCGAACTGGCCGCATTCGCACCGCCGCCTCAGAGGGCAAGCGGTGTACGAATATTAGGCGACCCGAAGGCACTACAAAATCTCTGGAGCCAGACAAACTCAAAGTGTTTCGGCTCGCCAACACCTGCTGCAAAATATTCCGGGCCATATGTTTCCTTTATCTCGGTTAGCTTGTCGGCAATGGTATCCAATGCTTCATCCCAGGAAATCCGTTGCCATTTACCTTCGCCCCTTGCCCCTGTTCTCCTCAAGGGATACTTTAGGCGGTCGGGGTTTTCTGATATCTCAGCATTGAATCTTCCCTTAAAACTGGGGCAGGGCAGATAATGGAAGCCACTTTGCTTGTCCTGCTCCCACTTGACTATCCTTCCATCCTCTACCGTTGCCTTAGCAGCACAGTAGGCACCACAGAGAGCACAGAAAGTAAGAGTTTCTGTCCGCATTTTCTTCCCTCCCTCTTGCTTTATTATACGAATCGATTAGCATCGATTCAGGTATAGGGGATTCCTTTGGCATAATGGTCCACGTTGATCCTGATTGTCGGTTTCTGCTTCGTTGTTGGCGATGTGGTTGTCCCGGAAAATACCGAGCTACCAGAGCAAAGAGGTAGTTTTGACATGTGCTGCTGTAGGGAATTCCCGTGCTGATCTTCTACATGCAGGCGGCTGTAAACTATCATTTCTAAATTTAGACATATTTCCCAACCGAGGTCCTTTCTCCAAAAACCGGGTGATTAACCAGGATGCAAAAAATTACCTCTTGTTTACCATTTTTATTCACCTATACTTAGTGCATGGTTCCAGGGTTTTCAAGACAAAATCTCATTTATAGAGATAACACTATTGAGGAAGGACCTACAAAGGACACATCCTGATGACTTTAACCACTTTTTCGTTATCAAGTACCTGGTAGACCAGCCGATGTTGAATAGTTATTCTCCGGGAAAAGGCACCGGATAAATCACCTAATAGCTTTTCGAATGGTGGGGGTGTCTTGTAAGGATTTTCACGTAGGATTTCAATGAGCTCTTCAGCACTCGAACGAAGCCCTGCAGAGGACAGCTTTTTGGCGTCTCTTTGGGCCTGTTTCGTGAAGACGACTTGCCACATTACCAGTCAAGTTCCTGGGTGCATTCCTCGATTGGCGTGGCTAATCCCTCCCGAATTGATTCACGCATACCGGGGATATTCAGAAGGTAGATCGTCTCCTGTATGGCGCGCCAGTCATCCTCTGAGATAAGCACTGCATTGCCGCGCTTGCCCTGTATAATAATTGGTTCGTGGGAGGATGATGCTTTGTCAATAAGCCGGTAAAGCTTTGATCTCGCTTCAGTGGCAGTTAGTGTCGGCACAATGTACCCCTCATGCTATTGAATGGTTTATCTTAAGAGTACGTCATTACGTACGTTTTGTCAAGGTTTATCATTGAGGCATGACGTTCGGTATAACCGACGCAATAAAGGCGCCAGCCTTTAATGCGTCCGAGTTCATGCCGTGGTTATGTGAATTACATGATCTTTTAACCAGTTTGTCAACGCTTCATGCGTCAGCCTTCCCGCAGCAAGATCAAGGATGATTTGTTCTTGCTCAGCCACATTTGCCTCAATCTCACATCCGTTAAGGATCAGGAAAGTTTCCATAGCCGCATGGCCAATTCTTTTATTGCCATCAACAAAAGGATGATTCATGACGAGGGAAAAACATAGGGCTGTTGCTTTTGAAATAAGGTCTGGATAGAGATCGGTCTGATCGAAAGTAAGCCGCGGTTGATTGATTGCAGATTCAAGTGCTCTAATATCTCGAATCCCACGTAAACCGCCTGAAGAAGCAATTATCGCTTCATGAAGCTCAAGAACTTCAAGGAGAGAAAGGTAGCGCATTATGCAAGCCGTTCATAAAGCTCTTTATTCTTAGACAATACTCGACTCATTGCTTCTTCAAAGTCTGATTCTGGCTGAGCAATAAGATCCTCAATAGAGGCTGTAACGAACTGATCGGGCAACAGACCAAACTTCTTTGCTTTTTCTGTAAGGAGTGCGGCCTTTGAGTCCTCGATTTCCACAGTGATTCTTGCCATAACGGATTCCTCCAATTATCAGGGTATAGGCATTATAGCCGAATACCATTTAGTCTTCAAATTTTGTTTCTCTTTCCAACGCCCAAACTCACCTGCCGCTATGAGCGCCAACGAAATAGCGGTCAGGTGCAGCGTTTTTGGGCTTGCCCTCGCCCTGTCACTTCCGAAACAGGTCGGAGTGTGTTCCAGTACGTTCGAATATGACGCGGCCTTCCTCCGTCTTGTAAATGAGAAGCCAATCTGACTCAATATGGCACTCCCTTCGTCCCTGCCAGTTACCAATCAGTTTGTGGTTTCGGTGCAGAGGATCCAGTTGTTCTTCCGCGACCAACGAGCGCGTGATTATCTTGAGCTTCTCGAGATTCTTTCCGCGCCTCTCCAACCTTTTAACGTCTTTCTCAAACTGCCGTGTGTATACTGGAGTGAGCATCATATACCGAGCTTTTTGAACAAGTCGTCGGCGTCTTCGCAAACGACCAGGTTATGTCCAGAATAGGTATTGTCGAACGTCCGACGAGTGATC
>QMLW01000089.1 GCA_003646935.1 Deltaproteobacteria bacterium | reverse complement strand
CTGAGAGCACCGTAATCCTTGCTGTTCGGCAGAGCGATCAACCGCTGCGCAACCTCATATTGGAACGTAAGGATTGCGTTTCTGACATAGTGTCGATTTGCAATAAGATGTTCCATAAACGGAGATGAGATATTGTAGGGGAGATTACCCATGAGCCGCACTTTGCCTTGAAAGTTTTCATAGATCTCCTTGAAATCAAATTGTAGCACATCCCCGGATACAAGGGTGATCTTTTGTGTTTCAAGGGGCGAGAGCTTTTCCCGCAGCAGATCGATCAACAGAGGATCCTTTTCTATGGCCACGAGATGGCGGATGTGAGGGAGCATGGGGATGGTAAGGGCACCTAACCCTGGGCCTATTTCCACCACCACATCGGTATCTTGGAGGCGTGCATGAGAGATGATTTTCCTGACTACATTGGGATCTTCCAGGAAATGCTGGCCCAGGCTTTTTCTCGGTCTTAGCCCGGATTTGGCGAACAAGGCCCTGGATCTCATCACGCCTTGATAAGCTTTCTTGATGTGCGCCATGCAGCAAGATTCTTAAAGAAATAGTAGAATAGAACATATGAGGGTACCGAGACGATAAGGCCCAACACGATACCCCCAAGCAGAAAGGTTGCCACCGCCATTCCTCCACCGCTCAGGATTGTTTTAATCGCATCGAGGTACTTGCCCTGATCAATAGCCCCGATCACGGGCATGAGGAGCCCTGTGTTGTGATCGAAGCCCAGGAAGGACGTACCGATGATATAGCAAAATCTATAAATCGGATACACAGTCACGGGATTGCATATCCAGGTTCCCGCAGCTGCCGTTAGCTTGCTTGCACCGAAGGCGATCGCAACGGCCACTGCGGTTATCATATGAAAGGGGATAGTCGGGGTCATACCGATACATATGCCAAGGGCCATACCCAAGGCTAGCTCATGGGGCTGCCCCCTGAGCCTGATAATCCTTAGGTAGAGGAGCCGCGCTCTGCGGTGAAAGGTGTTTTTGATCATTTCTCGATGGTGCTGTTGCTATCACATATATAACGGTACCAAGCATTCCCTTGGGCACCGCGCTTTTTTACCCCTGAATCGAGAGGCTATAACTGATCAATGGGAAATCGCGATCGAGCATCGAGGGTGAGTCCATCGCTTTGTCCCGCCATGATCCTCTGATACCCCGCGACGGCTATCATAGCCCCGTTGTCCGTACAGAATTCCGGGCTTGAGATATAAAGATCCACTCCCTCCCTGGCCATCCGCTCCTGCATGGTTCTGCGAAGACGGTTATTTCTGGCTACCCCGCCCGCGAGCACCGCTGTCGGTACCTTGACCCTCCCGGTGGCGGCGACCATCTTATCGGTAAGCACATCAACAACGGCGGCCTGGAAGGATGCAGCGATGTCCGCAACCGTAATCTCTGGATTTCGCTGCTCCTGCTCGAGCCACCTTTTGACGTACAGGGCGACGGCGGTTTTTAGCCCGCTAAAGCTGAAGTCCAGGGAATCCCTCGACAGGTACGCCCTCGGGAAATCGATGACATCGTCTCTGCCCTGGGCGGCGAGCTTTTCTATCACGGCGCCCCCGGGGTATCCGAGATCCAGAAGCTTTGCGATCTTATCAAATGCCTCTCCGGCCGCATCGTCCAGTGTCTGACCCAGTACCGTGTAATCCCCGAAGCCCCGCACGTGGTAGATATTGGTATGGCCGCCTGAGACCGTGAGCGCTATAAAGGGAAAGGAAGGTGGGTGCTCTTCCAGGAAGATGGACAGGATATGTCCCTCCAGGTGGTTTACCCCGACAAGGGGGATATGCTGGGCAAGGCCGAATGCCTTGGCGAAGTAAATGCCAACGAGCAGCGCACCAACAAGGCCGGGGCCGGAGGTAACGGCAATTGCGTCAAGCTCGTTGGCCTTGACTCCCGCACGCTCGAGCGCCTCACCCACGACATGAACGATATTGCTGATATGTTCTCTCGAGGCTAGTTCCGGCACAACACCCCCGTACCTATGGTGGACGGTCACCTGCGAGCTCACGATATTTGAGAGAACACTTTTACCATTCTCTACTATAGCTGCGCAGGTGTCATCACAGGAGGTGTCAATGCCAAGGGTAATCACGATAATGGTTCCTCGTTTTTCTCGCTGCCTCAGAAACCCTCCAACCACACAGGCGGAATGCATCGCTGCTTTGTTTTATAAACGGCCACGGCTTCCCGGCCCCATTACGAAACTCCCCCGACCATTGGCCAGGGGAGTTTCGCCCATGGTTGATCATCCATGATCATCCCTGCTGCAACATGCAAGCAGCCGATCGGCGTGCAGAAAGCAGCTTACTGGTTGGCGGATTTCTCCTTCTTCAATTGGTCGATCTTCTCCACGACCTTTCTGAGATGTTCTGCCATCAAACCCGCCTTTTGGTAGCGTTGATCGACCTCCTTGCTCAAGGCCTTGTCGATGATCTTTTCTACAACCGGCGGTATCCTCGGATTGATTTCCTTGATAGAAGGGTGCGGCTCCTTGGAGATCTGAAACATGAGCGAGGTAATGTCCTCGGACACGAATGGCTTCCGGCCGGCCAGCATCTCAAAGAGGACAACGCCCAAGGAGAAGATATCCGAGCGTCCATCGATCCTCTTGCCGCTCACCTGTTCGGGTGACATGTAGGAGGGCGTTCCCAATACCACGCCGGTCTTGGTCTTGGAGGACGAGGTAATCCTCGCGATGCCGAAATCCGTGACCTTTATTGTGCCGCTTTCCATCAACCGCATGATGTTCGCCGGCTTAATATCCCTGTGTACGACTTCTTTGCCGTGGGCATAATCCAAGGCATCCGCCACCTGGATGATGATCTGGAGCACGGTCCGTAAGGGGAGCAGGGCTTCCTTTCGAGTATATTTCGCCAGATCCTCTCCCTCTAGGTATTCCATGGCGATATAGGCCAAGTCGTGTTCCTCACCTGCATCGTAAATCGATACGATGTTAGGGTGGTTCAGCAGCCCTGCCGATTCCGCCTCCCTGAAAAAGCGCTGCTTGATCTCGGTCAGCTCCTCCTCTTCGAATTCCGAGAGCCGGAGAGTTTTGATGGCAACGGTCCTGTGTATGGTGGGATCAACTCCCTTGTACACGATTCCCATTGCGCCCCTGCCCAACTCCCCTGAGATCTCATATCTGCCGAGCGTTGGTTTGGTGTCCAGATCGCCGATGGTTGCCCCGATGTCGCCGGGATGGGCCCCGCCTGTCCCGAATATCATGGTGGATTCAGCGCCCTTGAGCTTGGGGATCCTCTCGCTGAGGTCTTTAAATTCGCTGCCATCCTCGACAATCAGGTTATAGGCAGCCAACGCCTTGTTGAACTGTCGCTTTCTCTCGTAATCCAGTCCGAGGTTATACAGGAGGTCCTTGACGCCTGGTTCCTCCGTAGAACATTTTCTAAATTTCTCAAAGGCGAGATCCAGCAGCCCTTGTTGCTGGAAGGAGAGGCCGAGGGCCTTGTTCGTTTCAACGGAGTCGGCCTCAACCTTCTCCTTTGTCTTCTCGGTGATGAGGAACTGCCTACTTACTACAAGGATATAGCCGGCAATCAACAGGACCAGCTGTGGCGTAACCTTGAGCCATATATTGGAACGGAAGAAGAGAATCGTTCCCGCTGTTCCATAAAAGAGAAAGAGAACTAAGGTGATAATGGCTCCTGTACCAGCCCTCAGCTTTGGGAGGAAAAAGGATATATAGAGACCGAAAAGGAGGATAAGGCCCAGCTCGACAAAGGTGATCCACTGGGGTCGTATGAAGAATTGTTCATTCAAGATATTGGATACCGAATTGGCAATTATCTCTATGCCCGGCATACTGCTTACTATCGGCGTTACAAAACGGTCGCCGATTCCCGGGGCTACGGGCCCCAGAATGACGATTTTATCCCTGAATAGGCTCGTTTGGAATTCCTTTTTGAGGACCTTCCTAAAGGGCGTGGAGTGAAAGGCGATATCGGGCCCATCGTTCCATTTAATGAGGGTTGGCATGGCATAGTCAGCGGCTGGTATCCTGATGGTCTTGGAGGGGCTTGTCCGTATATCGATTTCTCTTCCCAGGATAAGCCTGATCTGCTTGTCATCCAATCCCTTAAAGACCTTCACGATGGCAAGGGGAAATGAGGGCATAAAGGTGTTTTCCAGATAGCCAATAGCGTGGACCTGGCTCCTGATCGACCCGTCGCTATCAGGGAAGAGATTGACATGGCCGATGCTGGCAGCGGTATTGGCGAAATAGGGAAGCAGCGGTTTCAGTTTGCTGAGCCACATCGCGGAGCTCATGGCCCATTCGTCGCCGAGCCCTTGAACCACCTTAAAGGAGTGTTTGTTGATGAAATCCGGGACCTCCTGGTCCCTTCCCGCACTCCTCGTGTCGAAATAGATGGGGAGCACGATGTTTCCGGCCTTTTTAAAGGCCTCGGCCAGTTTTGCGTCATTGTCTAGGCTGGCCTCAGCCTTGAGCAGCATCTGGTGAAAGGTCTTGGCAGTGGTTCCCTGTTGCGGTAAGTCGAGGTCGGCGTAAGTTTTTGTCAGCTCTTTTACAGTTTTCAATCCCGCGCTCTCCTCCGGCTCATTGAACATAATATCCATGGCAATAACCTTTGCGCCGGCCAAGGCGAGGTTATCTATGGCCCTGGCGAGGATATTCCGGGGCCAGGGAAAACGGCCGATTTCTTCCAGATCATCATCCTCTATCACCACCATCTCGATATCGGGGTTTCTCTCTCCTGAGGCGCTCAGTCGAGATCGAAGATCGAATGTCTTCTTCTCGATTATATCGGTAAAGTCACCGATGCCCGTGAGGACTATGAAGAGGAAAACAAGGGTTAGCACAAGGCCAATCACCGATTCAGGAATACCCTTCTTTAGGACCATGCTTTTTCCTCGTATTAGATTTTGACAAAAGGCCGTATTTTTGAGACCCGAACTTCCCCAAATCCCGGTACCTTGATGAGCTCATCCACGGTGGTGAACAGGCCGTACCGGGATCGGTGATCGATGATCCTTTGTGCCAGTGAAGGCCCTATTCCAGGGATGGCATCCAACTCCTCCGGGCTTGCCTCGTTCAGGCTTATGGGGATCGCGAGGGTGACCCTATAGGGCGCGGGCAGCGGTTGGGTTGAGACCTCCATACGGCCGCGTTCGGTGGAGATATGAACCATGGTGCCTTGAGAAAACGCGGGATATGGATCCCAGGCATCACTGCCCAATCGTTCCGGTATACCCCCAGCCCTAGCCATCAAGTCGGTCAAGGAGGGTTCCCCCTCAAAGCAATATACACCTGGCCTGCTGACCAAGCCCTCAATGCCTACAAAGATCTCATTGGTTCCCTTGACGGGACCTCGCATGCCTTGAAGGGAGGTGAGGTAGTGGATCGCCCACCCCGCCAGGAGGATGAGGATGAGAATCGATAGGCCTATCTGTTGATCGCTACGCTTCGGCCTTTTCATCGCCCAAACCAAAGGCCTCATGGAGGGCCCTTACCGCGAGCTCGGTATATTTTTCCTCGATCACGCAGGAGATCTTTATTTCGGAGGTACTTATCATGCTGATATTGATGTTCTCTTTCGATAGTGTCTCGAACATCTTCGAGGCGATTCCCGCATGGTTTCTCATGCCTACTCCGATAATTGACACCTTGGCGATCTCCTCGTCTCCAACTACCGTATCCACCCCGATATCCTTGGCAACGCCTTGAACCAAGGCAATAGTTCTCTGAAAGTCCGCTATGGGGACGGTAAACGTCAAGTCGGTAAATCCCTCGACGCTCGTGTTCTGGACGATCATGTCCACCACAATCCCGGCCCTAAACACGGGTTCGAATATCTTAAATGCAATTCCAGGCCTATCCGGCACGTGGGCCATGGTAACCCTGGCCTCGTTTTTGTCAAAAACGACGCCAGAGACCATCACTTTTTCCATTTCCTTTGTTTCTGACACTACCATGGTTCCCTCATTTTCCGTAAAAGATGATCTCACGTGTAGGGGTACATTGAATTTCTTGGCGAATTCAACGGACCTGATGTCCAGGACCTTGGCCCCAAGGCTAGCGAATTCCAGCATCTCATCGTAGGAGATGCGGTCGATCTTTTTCGCCCGGGAGCAGATATTAGGATCGGTAGAGAACACGCCTTCGACATCGGTATAGATCTCGCACATATCAGCCTTGAGTGCAGCTGCGAGGGCAACGGCGGTGGTATCTGACCCGCCCCTACCCAGTGTGGTAATGTTCCTTTTTTCATCGATTCCCTGGAAACCGGCAACGGCAACCACTCCGTTTTTATCGAGCTCCCTGAGGATGCGTTTTGAATCGATGGTTCGGATCCTCGCCTTGCCATAGATATGGTCCGTATGGATGGCTGCCTGGAAACCGAGCAAAGAGCAGCAATCATGGCCCATTGATTTCACTGCCATGGAGAATAACGACACGCTCACCTGCTCACCAGTTGCCATCAAGACATCGAGTTCCCTTGGATCGGGCGACTCGGTGATTTCCTTGGATTGTTCGATCAATGCATCCGTCTGCCCTGCCATTGCCGAGAGAACCACCAACACTTTGTTCCCTCTATTGCTTGACTCTATCACCCTCTCGGCAACCTTTTTTATCCTTTCGATGCTCCCGACCGATGTGCCTCCATACTTTTGAACTATGAGTGCCATATGAAAGCCAACCTTTTGTCGATGGTAGCGAATTCAATAGATTTTATAACGCAGAACCTATTAATTGCACATTAAAAAAATTCAACATCCCAAAGCTTCATTCTTAGCTGCCTCGGATTGTTGTATTTCGCCCTGGGTTTTTTTGGGCTCATGAAAATATATTTTAACAAAGTAGTTTAGCATCTTTTTGAGAAAATTCGCAACCCCTTGATGCTGCTTTTATAGTATTCGACGCAGCTTATTGGGATTGGTCATGTCACTTCACTGTTTGCAGTACGGTGCCGACCCTTTGCTTGAGGTGGCCCAACACCTCACGGGCCCTGGGATGAGTGCCGGTGAATCTGAGTTTTCTGGTGTGTTCGTTTACCATGCTCAGCTCAACCTGAATCGTGCCCTCGGGCAGCTCGTCCGGCCACCTATCCGCCCACTCGATCACGGCAATCCCGTTGCCCAAGAGATACTCCTCAAGTCCCAGGGCTAGGATATCTCTCTTGGTCGTGAGCCGGTAGAGGTCTATGT